>JAIKVS010000219.1 GCA_024685535.1 Oscillospiraceae bacterium
TCATCGGAAAACGCAGGCCTGAGTTCGTAATACCTTATCTGGATATGCTGCAGAGGATAGCTGAAACGGATGACAACCGGGTTGTACGAATCCACTGCTCCAGCGCGATCAAGGCCGCTGCAGCAAAACAGACCGATCCCGGAAGTTCAAAAGAATGAGAAAGAACTTATAGCAGTTTTGATGCTGTAAAGATATAATTGCTGGACAGGCCTGAACTGCGAACTGTTGTACAAAGCCCCTCTTTTGTCAAAAAGGCAAAAGAAGGGCTTTGTAATTTCTATGAAAGGTGAATTAATGACCGTATACTATATCTTCTTTGTGACGCCTTCCCCGAACACGGTAAGCCAGTCATTTTTCATTGAGATCGGGACCCAGCCGTTTTCAGCGCAGAGATCATAGATCTTTTTTGCTTTCTCGGGGCTTCCGCTCTCCCTTATGTCATCATCGCAGCAGACGAAAAACGCCGCCGTTCTGTATTTCTCATTTCCCATAACAAAGTTCGTGATGCTGATGTCTCCTGTGCTGTTCCCGAAGGAAAGCACAGGGCACTGCCCTATCTGCTGCGCGACCATTGACACCTTTGTCATTTTAAGATTCTTTGCAGCTATCTTTCCGCTGAGCACCAGTTCATCTTCATTGCTGAAAACATACTCGGTACCGGATTTGTCCCCCTGGTTTTTGGCAGAAATAAGCTCTTCCGTGCCTATTACGTACCTTGCGGCAAGAATAAGGCCGCCCTCTACTATCCCGCGGACTACGAGCCTGTCGCTTCCGCTGCAGACATATACGGTGAAACCGTTTGCCTCGAGGTAATCTATTACCTGCACCATGGGCTCGTAGAATGCCTCGCCGATGTTCATGCCGTCGTAACCCGGCGAAGGCCTGTCTGCAAAATCCCTGACATAGCCGGCGAAATCGCTTACTGCCATACCGGCGAAAGCGCGGGCGATGCTGTGGCCTATCTCAACTTCAAAACCTTCCGGGACCACACCTGTATCTATTACGGACTGGACAGTTTCCGCAAGCTTCTTTTCGTGCGCCGTGGCCTTGTCCTTATAGCTTGGGTCTTCCTGGATCCGGTACTTGAAAAGCATGAAATCGAACCAGGTCGGGTCTGACTCACAAAACAGTGTACCGTCAAGATCGAATACGGCGATGCGGTCAGTCGGAGGAATATAGTCGGCGCTGTCTTTGTCAGTCACGGCGTCAACGTAGTCTGTCAAAGCTTTTCTGGAAGCTGCGTCTTCGACCCAGAGTGAGAGCTGATCGGCCTTTCTGATGGCTTTTTTCTTCTTTTCCGCTGCCATCATTCTTAAATAACGCATACCGAGATCGAACATCAGATCATCCGCGTCGATGCTCGCATCGATCGGCTCATCCAGCGTTGCGCTGATCTTCCTTCTCAGTACTTCATCAAACTCTCTGTCTCTTGCCATTTCATGACCTCTTCTGTGTTTAGCGATGATTCGGAGCTTATCATCTCCGCCCGTATTGTATCACAGCAGCGCGACTGCGCGCAATAAGGGCCGGGAGAACAAGGCTTGCGGTAGAATTAGAAAACATGGGATCAGGTGGCTTTGATCAGTGCAGAGCATGGAAAGCTAATTATGTTGCATTTTAACTTGTTCTGACATACAATGTACTTACCCTGAATATTAACCCGCTCAAGGAGATGAAATGATTTGAAGATTCTTTCTGTAAATGATCCCGAGTTCCGGTGCTACGGCAAAGTCCTCGAGGGTTATGATACCGAGGAGCTCATCTCAGCTATGAACTCGATACCGCTGCCTGATAAAGGCACTGCATACGAGCCTGGCATAGAAAAGCTTGAAGCCTGCGGCATTTTCTCCCAGCTGAGAGACCGCGCATACGGAGGAATGCCCATTCAGCTCGGCATGTGCTGGGGGCACAATACAAAGCTCAACTGCCTCGAATACCACAGAGACAGTGAGATAAACATCGGGACCGATGATTTTGTCCTGCTTCTTGCAAAAGAGGATGAGATCGAGGACGGCGTTCTTGACACGGCTAAGGTAAAAGCCTTCCGCGTCCCTGCAGGAACGGTGGTCGAGGTATATGCCACGGCATTGCACTATGCGCCTTGCCACACAGACGCTGCAAAGGGATTCCGGGTTGCAGTGGCGCTGCCCCTCGGCACCAATACTGAAAAGCCGGATATCACTCCGGGCAATGCGGAAGACCGCCTGCTCTGGGCACGCAACAAGTGGCTTCTGGCCCATGCGGAATCTGCAGAGGCCGGCAAAGGTGCCGTTATAGCACTTATTGGAAATAACATAGATATTGCATAAATAGGAGGATCATTCCATGCAGAACATTCCAGAAGTAAAACTCGGCATAGTTGCCGTATCCCGCGACTGTTTCCCCATAGCGCTTTCCGAACAGCGCCGCGCCGCCATAGCAGCGGTTTGCCGCGGCGGCCTGTATGAGTGCCCCGTTACCGTTGAGAATGAGAAGGATATGCTTGCCGCAGTAGCCGATGTGAATGCCGCCGGCTGCAATGCGCTTGTTGTTTTCCTCGGAAACTTCGGACCGGAGACTCCCGAGACCCTTATTGCAAAGAACTTTGACGGCCCCTGCATGTTTGTTGCAGCCGCCGAGGGCGACGGCGACCTTATAAACGGCCGCGGAGATGCCTACTGCGGCATGCTCAACTGCTCATATAACCTCGGCATGCGCCATCTAAAGGGTTATATCCCAGAGTATCCCGTAGGGACTGCAGAGGATCTCGGAAAGATGATAAAGGAATTCATCCCCATAGCCCGTGCCATCATCGGTGTGAAGAACCTGAAGATCATCACCTTTGGCCCCCGTCCTCAGGACTTCTTCGCCTGCAATGCGCCCATAAAGGGCCTCTATGAGATAGGCGTTGAAGTAGAGGAGAACTCCGAACTTGATCTGCTTGTAAGTTACAAAGCCCATGCAAACGATAAGCGCATCCCCGAGGTTTGTGCCGACATGGCTGCCGAGATGGGTGAGGGAAAATATTTTCCGGATCTGCTGGCCCGCATGGCGCAGTTTGAACTTACGCTTCTTGACTGGGCCGAGGCACATAAAGGCTCCCGCAAGTATGTTGCTTTTGCCGACAAATGCTGGCCGGCGTTCCCGGAGCAGTTCGGCTTTGAGCCCTGCTACGTCAACTCCCGCCTTGCTGCCCGCGGCATCCCCGTAAGCTGCGAGGTCGATATATACGGCGCACTGTCCGAGTATATCGGCAGCTGCATCTCTCAGGACGCCGTCACGATCCTTGATATAAACAACTCCGTCCCCGCAAAGATGTGGGAGGAACAGATAAAGGGCAAATTCGACTACAGCCTTACCGATACCTTTATGGGATTCCACTGCGGCAATACACCAAGCTGCAAGATGTGTGCCGACAGAGCCGTGAAATACCAGCTCATCCAGCACCGCCTGCTTGAGCCGGCCGGCTCCGACCCTGACTTCACCCGCGGTACTCTCGAGGGTGATATAGCCCCCGGTGAGATCACATTCTTCCGCCTCCAGTGCGACAGCGAAGGCGTGCTTCGTGCCTACATTGCTGAGGGCGAGGTACTCCCCGTGGCCACAACTAGCTTCGGCGGCATCGGCGTATTCGCCATCCATGAGATGGGCCGCTTCTACCGTCATGTGCTGATCCAGAAGCGCTATCCGCACCACGGAGCGGTTGCCTTCGGACATCACGGCAAAGCACTCTTCGAGGTGTTCAAGTTCCTCGGTGTGGGAGATATCGGATATAACCAGCCCAAGAGCCTCCCGTATCCGACGGAGAATCCCTTCGCATGATCGACCTGAAAAAAACCGCGATCGGTATAGAGCTCGGATCGACCCGCATAAAGGCGGTGCTGATTGACGAAAGGCACGTGCCGGTCGCATCGGGAGATCATGAGTGGGAAAATCAGCTGGTAAACGGCGTCTGGACATATTCCATGGACGCCGTCCATGCCGGTCTCCGCAGCTGCTTTGCAAGCCTGAAGGCGGATGTTAAGGAAAAATTCGGCATAGAGCTCAGCACCACGGGAGCAATAGGCGTCTCTGCGATGATGCACGGTTATCTGCCTTTTGATAAAGACGGAAAGCAGCTTGCCGAGTTCCGCACCTGGCGCAACACCATGACCGGTACGGCAGCGGCGGAACTGACGGATCTTTTCAATTTCAATATCCCTCAGCGCTGGAGCATAGCACATTTGTATCAGGCCATTCTCAACCGCGAGGAGCATGTCTGCAATATTGCATTTCTCACGACCCTGGCCGGTTATATCCACTGGCGGCTGACAGGGGAAAAGGTGATGGGTGTCGGTGAGGCATCCGGTATGTTCCCGATCGACAGCGCCGCTATGGATTACAACGAGGATATGGTGCAGAAGTTCAACGCACTCACCGGCTTGGATCTTCGCGCCATACTCCCGAAGGTCCTGCCCGCCGGTGCAAATGCCGGAAAACTGACTGAAGAGGGTGCCCGCTTCCTCGCTCCGGAAGGCACGCTGCAAAGCGGCATACCGGTAGCCCCATGCGAGGGCGCTGCAGGTACCGGTATGACGGCTACCAATTCCGTCCGTGTCCGCACCGGCAATGTCAGCACCGGCACTTCCGACTTTGCGATGATCGTAACGGACAGGCCGCTTGGCGTGCACCGCGAGATAGACATGGTCACAACGCCTGACGGACTGCCTGTGGCAATGGTGCATTGCAATAACTGCACCAGCGACATAAACGCCTGGGTCAACCTTTTCTCGCAATTCTGCGGACTGATGGATCTGAATACAAGCAAGAAAGAGCTTTTCACCAGACTTTTCAGCAAGGCGCTTGAAGGCGATGCCGACTGTGGCGGGCTGCTCTCATTCAACTACTTCTCCGGCGAAGGCGTGACCGATCTGGATGAAGGCCGTCCGCTTTTTGTTCGTATGCCTAATGCCAGGTTTAGCCTTGCAAACTTCATGCGCACCCACCTGCTCTCGGCATTGGCGACGCTGAAGATCGGACTGGACATTCTGACCGAGACCGAGCATGTCACAATTGACAAGCTGTACGGCCACGGAGGATTCTTCAAGACCCCGGAAGTAGGCCAGAGGATGCTCTCGGCCGCTGTAGGCGCTCCGGTTTCCGTAATGGAGACTGCCGGAGAAGGCGGACCTTACGGAATGGCTCTTCTTGCCGCATACATGATATGGAAGGAAGATGGTGAGACGCTTCCTGACTATCTGGATAATAAAGTCTTTGCAGGAGCAGATTCCGTAACTCTTATGGCGGACCCGTCCGATATCGCAGGGTTCGATGTTTTCCTTTCGCGTTACGTGAAGGCGCTTCCGGTGGAGCGGTTGGCGACGGAGGCGATCTGATGCTTGAGCAATTGAAAAAGCAG
>JAIKVS010000251.1 GCA_024685535.1 Oscillospiraceae bacterium
TGTATCCAGACGTGAGGATTTCAGGCAGATAAGCTATATAAGGCAGGCCTGCATAGCAACGATAAGCGGTCACGGCTTCAAAGGCTATATAGAGGCAATGGAACTGCTGATGAAAGAGGCGGAGAAATGACGGTAACCATCCATCCGTCTAAACCGACCGGACAGGTGAAGGCGCCACCGAGCAAGAGCATGGCCCACAGGCTCCTGATTTGCGCAGGACTCGCCTCCGGAAAAAGCAGGATCGAAGGAATATCATATTCCGAGGATATCCTTGCTACCATAGACTGCCTTAAGGCGCTCGGTGCGGAAATAGAGACCGGTGACACTTACGCTGAGGTCACGGGAACTGATCCGAAGGGACCTGCCTGTGCCGTGCTTCCATGCAGGGAGAGCGGCAGCACGCTGCGGTTTATCATCCCTGTCTGTATGCTGTCGCCTGCGGAAACCAGGCTGGTCGGAAGCGACAGCCTGATGAATCGTCCCCTCATCGTTTACGAACGGCTTTTTGCGGAACGCGGACTGCAGTTTAAAAAGTCCGGAAACAGCCTCTCGATAAAAGGAAAGCTGCCGCCGGGAACGTATTCGTTTGCCGGGAATGTGAGCAGCCAGTTTGCAAGCGGCCTGCTATTTGCGCTGCCTCTGCTTGGGGAAGACAGCCGTATCGAGCTGATGCCGCCTGTAGAAAGCAGACCGTATATCGATATGACTGTTTCTGCGCTGAACGGGTTCGGGGTCAAAGTTGACTGGGTGAATGAAACGGAGATCACGATCCCGGGATGTCAGCGCTATATGCCGCGGGAGCTCACAGTTGAGGGAGACTGGTCGAATTCAGCGTTTCTGATCGCCATGGGTATCCCTGTAACAGGTTTGGACGATAAAAGTCTGCAGGGAGACAGGATTTGTACTGAGTATTATGCGGCACTGGACGATGGCTGTCCTGTTCTGGATATCTCTGACTGCCCGGATCTCGGGCCTGTCCTTTTCGCATATGCCGCGATGCACAGCGGAGGCAGATTTACAGGTACGGACAGACTTCGCTTAAAAGAAAGCGACCGGTGTGAGTCAATGAAGGCAGAGCTTGAGAAATTCGGAACGGAAGTAATTGTCGGGGAAAATGAAATCACGGTCAGAAGCGGGATAAGCAGGCCGAAAGTTCCGCTCGATTCCCACAATGACCATCGTATTGCGATGGCGATGTCAGTCCTGTGTGCGGCAGTTGGCGGGACGATCCGCGGCGCGGAGTCCGTCAGCAAGAGTTTTCCTGATTATTTCGAGGTCATCAGATCAGCGGGTATAGAGGTGGTTAAAGATGAAATGGATATCTGACAGCAATATTCTGATAGTGGGTCTCGGCCTTATGGGCGGAAGCTACGCTATGGCCTTAAAGAGACTGGGCTACCATGTCACAGCCATTTCGAGAAGGCAGGAGACCATAGACTATGCCGTGGAGCACGGGATAATCGACTGCGGGAGCGCAGAGGTCGACGGGAAACTGATCGGAGAGGCGGACGCTGTCATATTCGCTTTGTATCCAGAGGTCTTCAAGCAGTGGATCCGCGACAATCAGCACCTCCTGAAACCGGGCGCGCTTCTGACTGATGTTACCGGCGTGAAGCAGTGCATCGTATACGATATCCAGGATATGCTCCGGCCGGATCTGGAATTCATAGCAGCTCACCCCATGGCCGGGCGGGAGGTATACGGAGTAGAGAACAGTGACGACAGAATATTCCATCAGGCTAACTATATCGTTACTCCTACGGATAAAAACACGGAAAGTGCGATAGAATGGTGTAAGAGCCTGGGAAGAGTGCTCGGATTCAGAAAGGTGAGCGTCCTCTCTCCGGAGGAGCATGACAGGATGATAGGTTTTCTGAGCCAGCTTACTCACTGTATAGCTGTTTCGCTTATGACATGCTCGGATAACCGGCATCTTGTTGACTATACGGGCGACAGCTTCCGTGATCTAACCCGCATTGCAAGAATAAACGACGAGATGTGGAGCGAGCTGTTTCTTCTAAACAGAGAGGATCTCCTGAAGCAGATGGACAGCTTTATAGATGAGTTTAAGCAGTTCCGCGACATGCTGGCCGATGGTGACAGAAAAGGCATGCGTGAGAAGATGAGACTGAGCACAGAGCGCCGTGCATACTTTGACCTTTAAGGAGACAGTGTTTTATGAATATGGAATTCAAACGCAAGCTCACAATACCTATGGAAACAAAGGAGATGTATCCCCTTACCGGCTCCATGGCTGATATTGTTGAAAAGAAAATAGCGGAGCTGAAGGCGATCTTCTCCGGCAAGAGCGACAAAAAGGTCATGATAATCGGCCCCTGTTCCGCCGATAATGAAGACAGTGTTATAGACTATATATCAAGGCTGATCCCGGTCCAGGAGCAGGTAAAGGATAAGCTCCTGATAGTCCCCCGCATTTATACCAACAAGGCCAGAACCACTGGTGACGGCTATAAAGGCCTTGTTCATCAGCCGGATCCGAATTCCAGTCCGGATCTTTTCAAGGGAATAATCGCAACAAGGGAACTGCATATGAGAGCCGTGAAGGAGACGGGCTTTGCCTGTGCGGACGAAATGCTTTATCCGGAGAACTTCAAATATATCGACGATCTTCTGGCATACGTTGCAGTTGGAGCAAGATCAGTGGAAGATCAGCAGCACAGGCTCACTGCGAGCGCCATTGAGTGCCCGGTGGGAATGAAGAACCCGACAAGCGGCGACCTTGCAGTCATGATGAACGCCATCCTTGCGGCACAGCATCAGCATGATTTCATTTACAGAGGCTGGGAGGGACATTCATTCGGAAATCCCTATGCCCACGCAATCCTGAGAGGCTATGTGAACAGGCAGGGAGTGACTCACCCCAATTATCATTATGAAACACTGATATACCTTGTTCAGCTGTACGACAAGTGGAATCTGAAAAACCCCGCTGTGGTGATCGACTGCAACCATGCAAACAGCGGAAAGAATCCGTTTGAACAGCCGCGGATACTCAAGGATGTGCTGCTGAGCTGCAATTACAGCAGCGACCTCAAGAAAATGGTTAAAGGCTTCATGGTGGAAAGCTATATAGAAGACGGAAACCAGCCTGTGGGAGGCGGAGTATACGGGAAGAGCATTACCGATGCCTGTCTCGGATGGGAAAAGAGCGAACGGCTGATATATGAGACTGCTGATATGCTGTGATACAAACATATAAGAAACCGGAGGAACTTCACTGAGTCCTCCGGTTTCTGTTTAAACAGTATTCATTGATTTATCAGCAGTCTCCGGGCATTGTTCCAAAGCACGTCATCAAGACAGTTTACAAATGCCGGGTGTACCAAAGTCTGGCTCAAATGATTTTCAAGCACCGGCAGCGGGATCGCCGGGAAGTCTGTTCCATATACTATATGGGAAGTATCAGTCCAGGTAAGCAATATGGGGACGGCGTGAGGATAGGCGTCGCAGGCCAGATCATAATAGAGCTGTTCCAGAGGAGCCTCACGCATTCTCCCCTGTGCGCGCATTATCCCGTAATAACGGTCAAGCGCAACAGGCAGGCAGGAACCCGTGTGGGGGATAACGAGCTTAACATTCGGATGCGAGCTAAGCATACCGGAATCGATCAGATCCAGCACGGTACGGGTGGTATCGGTTATGAATTCAAACATCGGCAGTATCTTTCCGGTAATCGGGCCTTCAGGCCAAACGGGCGGAGCCGCAGGATGCAGCAGTATGCTGCAGCACTTGTCATTTAGCAGGGCGAACAGCGGGGCGAGACGTTCATCTCCCAGATACATGCCGCTATAGTTGCTGCACATTCCGACAGCGCAGGCCCCAAGTTCCGATAAAGCTCTCTCCGCTTCCTCCACGGCCGCGGAAACATAGGGAAGAGGAAGTATCGCAGCAAAGCTGAAGCGGTCTGGGTACGAGTGTATTATAGATGCACCGGCATCATTGACCTGCCGGCAGTATTTCACACAGGCAGCCGGGTCATCCAGATATTTCAGCGTGGGGCAGCTCAGGACAGCATGCGTTATCCCCAGTCTGTCCATCATATTGAGATGCTCACCCAGGGATTTGTTTTCCACAGTGAAGCCGATCCTGCCGGCGTCTTCGGAGACTGCCCCAGTTTCGATAGAGAAGTGGGTATGCATATCAATTATATTTCTCATCGTTCAGATTACCCCTCTGTTCACATGTTTTTGTGCAAGAGCCGGCACAGCATGCCTTGTGTACCGGCTCCTGCTTATTGTTTCACCATTCAGTTCAGAACAGCTGACCCGGAAGTTTCAGTTTTTGCTTTGGCGGAAAGTTTCTGTCGAAAACTTCAACTTCAGCATCGTCCACATAGTAGCCATGCGGTGTCTGATAAACTCCGGTAATGCCATCCAGATATCCCGGAACAAGCTCTTTACATAGAAAGAATGAGGAATCGGCGTCTTCGGGAAGATCGTGATATCTGATGCCAAAGCGGCTTGAGTAATCGAAACCGCTTTTCCCGTAGAATGCAATATTGCCTTCAAAAAGTACGGCACCATAACCGAGCTGTGCAGCCTTTTCCAGTGAATGATCCAGAAGCAGTTTCCCGTATCCTCTGCGCTTCAGTTCCGGGGTAATGCAAATAGGCCCCATAGTCAGAACATCGATCACTCTTCCGTCATCGGAATCGATGATGGTCTTCATGAACATATTCTGCCCGATAATTTTCCCTTCCTTCTCCATGACAAAGTCAAGCTCCCTGACGAATGCGGGGTCATTCCGCAGTACATGGATAACATAGTGCTCGCTGCAGCCGGGGCGGTATACGTTCCAGAACGATTCCCTTATCAGTGCCTCGACCTCACTGTAGTCTTCCTGCTTTTCCAAACGAATGGTACAGTCATTTCTATTCATTATTTTTCCTCCTGAAAATTGTTGACTTCAATTGCCTGTCGGCGGGAGGCCCTTCGATCAGTGTGAACCTCCCGGTTACGCAACAATCTCCGGTGTTCTGCTCAGATTTCTCAAAAAGCGATCTCCTTGAAAATAATATATAATCATGCCGGACGGCTATGATTTCAAATAGAATTATAACAAAAGCTGATGACAGTTATCAACACTATCGAAGCTCAATGGGTGATGTTTAAAGGAGAGTTTACGGTTGTGCGGAGTATCATGTTATGTTATGATAAAAATAAGGTTAATTCAACAATACCGTAGCTCAAAGCTGAAAGGAGAGCGATCACCATGGTTATCCCGACTGAGCATTTCCGCAGCGATTACAGTGAGATCCCTCTGCGCATAGCCAAGGGGCATTTTGCCACGAGCCACAGCCACATTAACTACTTCATAGACATGACATTTACCAAGCATCGTCTTGCGGAAGCGCGTCAGGCTGCGAAGGAGCTGGCAGTTAAATACCATTCCTCAGAGTATGTCGATACGATTCTCTGCCTTGACGGGACAGAAGTGCTCGGTGCCTGTCTTGCGGAAGAGCTGATCAGTGAAGGCATAAAAACCGAAAATGAACACAATACTCTTTATGTTGTAACACCGGAGACTACCACCGGCAATATGCAGATCTTTCGTGAAAACATCGCGCACCTGATACGTAACCGCCGCATCCTGATCCTGGCTGCTTCTGTCACGACAGGGACCGCTGCGCTGGAAGCTGCCGAAGCGGTGCGATATTACGGTGGGATCCCCGTAGGGATATGCAGCATCTTCTCCTGCCTCGACACGTGCGGAGAATTCCCCGTAACAACGATCTTCCATTCCAAAGTACTAGGAGATTACAGCTCAGTACCTGCCGGTCAATGCCCGCTTTGCAAGGCTGGCGCAAAACTCGATGCACTTGTTAACAGTTACGGCATCTCAAGTTTCATGTAATATACTAGAGAAAACAAAGAGCAAGGCAGACACTTTAGTGTCTGCCTTGTGCACATTTTGTGCACACTTTCAGCGGACTTTTTCCGAGTTAATTGCCCAACTTGACAAGTAATGCAAAAAACACACCGATTTATAAAAAATCAGTGTGTTTCATGGCACGCGATAAGGGATTCGAACCCCTGACCTTCTGGTCCGTAGCCAGACGCTCTATCCAGCTGAGCTAATCGCGCTTCTGTCCGCTTACGCGCTCAAGTATATTAGCACAGCTTCATTGAAATTGCAACAGTTTTTT
>JAIKVS010000125.1 GCA_024685535.1 Oscillospiraceae bacterium
CTGCAAGGATCTCTCTGACGTCTCAGCCCTGTTTACCCTGCAGGATCTTGAGACCATTGACTTGAATTCCGCTCCTGTAACATCCCTGCAAGGCATCCAGAATCTTTCAGCCCTTGTTAAGCTTAATATAGACAACACAAATATCACAGATCTTGCGCCGCTTGCCGGATGTGATTTCAGCAATGCTTATGATCACGGCGGATTTGACATCAGCATGAATCAGCTCGATATTGTCAAAGACGGACTGGACGCTCTTGGCACAATCAGGCAATTCAGTAATCTTGCCTTCACTGATCAGGCCCCGGAAGTATGGATGCCGCTTCTGAAGGATTCTGAGATCTATCACTTAGGTGCCGCCGGTGATATACGCACCGATGCAGATCTTGCTGTACTGGCAGCGGATCATCCCGAGCTGCGAGACTTATATATAGGTTACAGCGACAATATCACAGATCTAACTCCTTTATTAACGCTTAAAGAACTTGAACAGGTCACCATTAATAAAGACATGATAAAAGCTATTAAAAGCCTTGACGGGAATGAGTATGGCTTTGAACTGAAGATCGACGGCTGAGCACCGTCCTCTTCTGAACAAAAAAAATCTGCCCGACTCACATGAGCGGGCAGATTTGATAAAACGTATTGCTTGATAAATTCAGGCATTCGCTTTTCCGCTTCTTCTGTTTATGCTGCGCTGCAGCAGGAAAAGCGCCAGCATCACACCCAGTGCTTCACCGACCGGCAATGCCGCTGCAAGACCTATCTCTCCAAGTATCCTGTCGAGCAGGAACATAAGAGGGATATAGAACACGAGTTCTCGTATGAAAGCATGGAGCATTGTACTCTTCCCGTCACCGAGAGCCTGCATGCAGTATGATGAGCTGTAATTTATGAACTGGAAAGGAGAAGCAAGGCATCTGACTCTCAGGAATGACGAGGCATAAGCCACAGTAGCCAGCGCTGTCGCTGCATCTCCTGCCGTAGTGCTGAGGAACATCCGTGAGAGCGGACTGGCAAAGATCTCAAAAACAGTGATACATATGACTGATATCAGCAGCCCCGCTTTACGTGCGGTACTTATCGCTGCTTTCATACGGACATGGTTTCCTGAGGTATAATTAAAGGCCACTATAGGCAGCATGCCCTGACATATTCCGATATTCACAGCATTCGGAAGCCTGTCTATCTTCATAACTATCCCCATGCCTGCTACCACAAGGTCGCTGTGAGATGCTGCTATCATATTGGCGCAAACATTTGCCACATCGAAAAGTCCTGTAAGGATCGCCGAGGGCACTCCGACGGAAAACACCTCCCCTATATCGCTTTTTGCGATCGACCTTGCCTCAGCGGGATCCAGGCTTAGCGGTGCCTCCATTGAAGACCTGTGGTAGGCTATTAGCAGATAAATACAGCCTACAGTATTGGAAAGAGCTGTAGCTACAGCAGCACCTGTCACTTCCATCCCCTTAGGCAGCAGAACGAACATGAAGATCGGGTCAAGTATCATGTTAAGAATTCCGCCGATGCTTAGTCCCATACTTGCCTGTGTGGAATAGCCGCTGTTTCTCAGCAGGTGAGACAGAACCATCTGCGTTAGCAGAGGGAGTGTACCTATAACGACCACTATCATTCCGTAGCTGTGAGCATATCTGAGGGTATTATCCGAGGCTCCGAGGAATCTCAGAAGCGGATCAAGGAATATCCATACCAGTATTGAATAGGCAAGACCTGTGGCTATAGCCCCGTAAAAGCTGAATGCACTCACCTTTCTTGCGCTCTGCGGATCTCCGGCGCCGAGTTTCCGCGCAACCTGACTTCCGCCTCCGATACCGAAAAGATTACCGAATGAAATATTCAGAAGCAGAACAGGAAGTGTTATTGTGGTAGCCGCCATCATGAAGGAATTACCTGTTCTGCCTATGTAGAACGCATCCACCATGTTGTAGACCAGACTGATAAGCTGACTTATTATAGTCGGAACGGCCAGTGTGAACAGAGCTTTTCCAACCGGAACGTTCGCAAACAGTTCGTTTTTATCTGCAGCTGTTTTTTTCAAGTTCTTTCTCCCGGATGCGGAGCAATTGTATCTGCTCTGCACTCTCCTGTTAGATTATACTTTTATAATTCTAACACCTGGACCGCAGTTATTACAAGGCCATACCTCCGATTAAAAGATTACAGGCAGTTACCATCTTATGAATAATATTCTGAGAAAGAGAAAAAAGAATAAAAAACGCCGTATCAAACAGCTTATAATCATATCGCCGATAGTCCTGCTCTGTGCTTTCTTTCTGCTTTTCCCAAACATAGGAAAAGTTCTTGTCAGGAATATCTTTACAGGCAAAACAGCCTCCGGTGCTATGGAAGGTCCTTATCCGGTGGCGTATGTATTTGACGGCGATACTATTGCAGTTCTTAAGGACAACAAAGAAGTAACAGTGCGAATGATCGGCATAGATACACCTGAGAGCGTTAACCGCGACCAGAGCAAAAACACTCCTGAAGGGCTGGAGGCCTCGCTTTGGCTCCACGAACGACTCAAAGGCCGCCAGATCTATCTTGAATACGATGAACAGCGTATAGACCGTTACGGCCGTGATCTTGCATACGTCTGGCTGGAAGACGGCAAGACTCTGATGGAAGATGAACTGCTGATGAACGGGATGGCCGTAACATTGCCCATGGAGCCTAATACGCGTTATTCAAAACATTTTGCTGATATGGAACAGCAGGCCAAAGAAGAAAAGGCAGGATTCTGGGGTACAGGATTCTTTGATCAGCACTGAACAACTTAAAAGATCCCCGTCTCTGCCGTTATGCAGCCGGACGGGGATCTTAATATTTTCTCTCATGATTCTTTAACGAGCTTTCCGGTTATGTGTTCCGGGATAAGCGCGAACATAAGCGTTCTGTATCCTGCAGATTCGATTTCTTTTCTGATATATTCATCGTCATCCGTGAACTTACGGCTGAGTTTCTCTGAAAGCCTATAGATTGTCTCCTTGTCTTCGATGAATTCTATCCTTCCGAAAACGATAACGGACCTGATGTGGAGCCACCATTCTCCTTCATTCCTGTAGCCGCTGTCATAGACGCAAAACGACGCTTTGCAGTCTCTTTTAAGCGCATCGATTTTATGCCCTTTTTCACCGCCGTGAAAGTATATCCTGCCATCCTCTTCACAGTAGAAGTGATTGATCGGCATACCGTATGGATATCCGTCATCGCCGTTGACTGAAAGGACTCCGCGAAGCTCTTTCTTAAGGATGCTTATACATTCTTCTTCCGGAAGCTCTTGTTTTTTCCTGAGCATTTCTCTGAACATTTCGGTCCTCCCTGCAACCTTTCAATATTCGGTCTTCACTTCATCCAGCTTATAAATATCCTTAAAAAGGATTTCATCTTCGGGAGACTTTATAAGCATAACTTCGGTGAATCTGCCGCTCTCCTTTTCTATGAAACCGGCAACTTTTTCGTCTGTGCATATCGATGCTCTGATAACGGGCTCCTGCTTTTCAGGATTATAATCAACAGTCGCCCGCGGATCTTTCTCAGAAACTGCAACCGTCTTTCTTGCCTGCAGCGCGGCACTTACTATAAGAGCTATACACACAAGCTCTATCAGGATTGCTATGATGTCCGGGATCGGGACTATGAGTTTGTCCGTTATCATTACTGCAACGAAAAGCAGTATTCCTATAAGAAACCGTTTATTCATGATCTCCTCCGTCATATGCGTTTAATTAATTATATCATATTATTCTCATTGACGCACTGTTTCTGACAGGCAATGAGAATCCTTGAACAAAGCCCTGCCTATGCCAATAAGATCCGCTTTTCCCGCATTGATAATCATCTGTGCTTCTGCGGGTGTCTTTACACCGCCGGTCATCATAACCGGAATGGAAACCGCTTTCCTGATCTTCTCAGACATTGAAGCAAAGTATCCCGGTTCAGGCAGACCTTTTACTATGAATCCACACATGCCGCCTGAGATATCAAGCAGATCAGTACCAGCCGTTTCAAGGATCACAGCAGCTTTTACCGCATCCTCCTCAGTAGAGCCTCCATCCATATAGTCACAACCGCCGAGACGTACCGCCACGGGCACCTTCTCCCCTACCGTATTCTTAACCAATTCAAGCGTCTCCAGCAGGAAGCGGAGCCTGTTTTCCAGACTGCCGCCGAATTCATCACTGCGTTTATTAGTAATCGGTGAATAGAACTGGTTCAGAAGATACCCGTGTGCGCAGTGGATTTCCACGCCGTCATATCCCGCTTTTACCGCTCTCTTTGCAGCAGTTGCAAAGAGCTTTTCTATCCCTCGTATCTCATTTGTATCAAGCGCTCTGGGTGCACGAAGTTCCTGAGCTCTTGGATTACAAACATTACTTGCGGATACAGGCTCACATACTCCGTTGCTTCCGGCGTGATTCAGCTGGGCAAATGCAAGGCAGCCACCCTTATGGATGGCAATGGTAAGCCGGCGGTGCTCTTCCACCATCCCGTCTTCGGCTATTGATAGCTGCGTTTCAGAGGCCATGCCGCACCGGTCAATATAGCTGTGCTGAGTTATCATCACGCCTGGTCTGCTGTAAACAGCGCGCTCCCTGTAATAATCGACCATATCATCGGTAACATGACCATTTGAAGCCATTCCAGTATGCATAGGAGGCATTACTATACGGTTTTGTGATAAAAGTCTGCCGATCTTTACATCATCATATACGTTCATTGCTTATCTCCCTCTGTGCGAAGTTCACGGTACATTGCGGCTGCCGCAGCTTTTCCTGCATTCTCATCAAGCGACAGCACCTCAACCTTTATTGTCCTCTGTACCAAGCGCAGTTCAACTATGTCACCTATCTTCAGCTGGAATCCGGCTTTAACGGGTTTCCCGTTCACATAGACTTTTCCGGCATCACATGCCTCATTAGCAAGAGTCCGACGTTTGATAATCCTTGAAACCTTAAGAAATTTATCCAATCTCATACTGTTCTCCAACTAAAAACTATTTATCAGCTTATAAAAAAGGAGCCGCGAGTGCGGCTCCTTTTTTATCTTACTCAGAAGAAATTACTTAGCAACTGCATCCTTGAGAGCTTTGCCGGCTTTGAAAGCGGCAACGCGGGTTGCGGGGATGCTGATCTCTTCCTTGGTTCTGGGGTTGCGGCCAACGCGCGCATTGCGGGACTTGGTCTCGAAAGAGCCAAAACCAACAAGCTGGACCTTGTCACCCTTAACGAGTGCTTCGGTAACTGCCTCGAAAGCAGCATTGACTGCCTTCTCGCTGTCTTTCTTGGAAAGACCGGCTTTTGCTGCAACAGCAGCTACGAGTTCGGATTTGTTCATGATATTCCTCCTAAATAGTGATCGGCTTTAGCCGAATACAAGTTCACCCTATATCCGAAAGGTGCACTTATATTTAAGAGACAATCGACTTTGTCGAATGTCTATTGGAATTTACCATATCTATTCCGGTTTATCAAGAGTATTTTTAATATTTTCGGGCAAAAAATGCTTTTTATTTAGTATTTTTCTCTCAATTCAGCGCAAATGTAACAGTTTTGAGATTTTTTCTCCCTTGGGAATGAGATCCATGTCTTCAGCAGTGACAGCCCTGAGCTTGATAGCGGCTATGAGATAAGCTATAACCCCAATAATCATTGAGGGGATCATGGATATCAGATAGTGAGACCAGGAAAGCTCACCCATCAGTCTTGATATCAGGAAATAAAGCAACCAGGCTATTATGCCCATAACTGCACTGGCGACCACCGGCCCCTTGAGGATGTTGAACACTTTCGGGTTTTTATCAAGGGCATAGCACATAAACACATAGTTCATAACAGCCATAACAACGTAGCTGATAAGAGAACCGAGCGCGGCTCCATAGATATTTATTCGCGGATTTGCCACGAGGAACCAGTTCACGCTTATCTTTATAAACCCGCCTGTGATAAGGGTTATCATGGTGTATTTTTCACGTCCTGATGCCTGCAGGATGGCATTTTCCATAAGTACCATACACACGAAGAAAGATGTTACACCGAGGATGGCAAGGAGGACGGGACCCGAATCATGGCTAGCGCGGTAGATGACACGCATTATGGGCGTTGAAAGGACCGCCAGACCTATGCCCATAGGCAGACAAATGGCTGCCGCTATTCTCATCGAATCTTCAGATATCTTAGTAGCCTTATCGTTCTCTCCTCGCACATTTGCAGCGGCTATCGCCGGAACAACGGAGATCGTCAGCGGTGTAATGAAAGCAGCAGGCAAATTATAAAGTGTCTGCGCCTCACCGTATACTCCATATAGCATCTGCGCATCTCGAAGTACAAAGCCCGCTCCCGACTGCAGCCTCGCCATGCAGATGCCGGAGTCTACAAGATTTATTATGGAAAGAGCTGAAGCCCCAAGTGCTATAGGGATACCTATCCTAAGAAAACGCCTGAGGATCCTTCCTTCACTGTCAGGAATATCGGATTCTTCGAGCGGTTTATCCTTATAATACACTCTCTTGTATATCATCATGAAAATCAGGGCTACTGCGGAACCCGCTGTAACGCCGAAGATGGCTCCGGCTGAGCCTGCGGACTTGCTTCCCCCTGATTTCATAATAATTGCAGCAAGTACCAGACCTATGACGACCTTGGCGAGTACTTCCAGCACCTGTCCGATGGTAGTCGGTATCATGTTGCCGAAGCCCTGGCAATAGCCTCTGTAACCTGAAACGAGACAAACGAGAAGCACAGACGGCGCCATAACCCTTATGCTGGCAGCAGCATCGGGATTATGGAGTATGCGGCCTGCAATAAGTCCGGGAAACAAAAGCATTATCAGTGAGCAGAATATTCCTACCACAACGAATGTCTTCATAGCGACACGGAAGGTGGCTCTTGCCTGCATCGGTCTGTTTTCTGCATTTGCCTCTGATATAAGGCGTGAGAGCGCTACAGGCAGGCCGGCAGTGGACAGTGTGAGGAATACGTTATAGACATTATAGGTGGAGATGAACATTGAATATCCGTCATCACCTATGATGTTGGCTACCGGTATCTTATACAGGGCACCGAGTATCTTCATGATTATGACGCCGGCAGTCAGTATCGCGGCGCCATAGAAGTAGTTCTGGCTTTTTGTCTTTTCGTTATTATCCATATATCAAAACCTCATCCGTGAATGCGGCCGGAAATCACCTGAAAATGATTTACATAACTTTAAGTTTTTTCAGTATACACTACATCACTGCAAAATGCAAACCAAATAAGAGTCAAGTCACTAGTCTCAGATACAGCAAAACTGTTTGCCATTGTTGTATATGCATGATAAAATATTTAGTTATAAGAAGACATGCGGAGAAGGAAAATGATCAGATTCTACAACGGGAAAACGCTCATATTCGAGAATAACGGTATTGTCATCAGTGATGATGAGGTTCATGTTTCAGGTGGTCGCATAGAATATGTCGGTCCTGCAAGGGCCGGTGTAAGATATGAGCGTGAGATCGATCTGAACGGAGATCTTCTCATTCCGGGCTTTAAAAATGCGCATACACACAGTCCAATGACATTCCTCCGTTCACTGGCGGATGATCTTCCGCTCGAACGCTGGCTCAGAGAATCCTGCTGGCCAAACGAGGCCAGGCTGGACGATGATGCCGTATATGATATTACCAAGCTCAGCATACTTGAATACCTGTCCTCGGGCACCACCGCCATCTTCGATATGTATAATCATTCCGAAGCATTTTCAAGAGCATGTGCCGACAGCGGATTCAGAGCTGTTATCTGCTCGGCTTTGAATGATTTTGACAAAGACCCTGCGGATATAGAGCGGGATTATCTTAAGCTTAACGGATACAGAGACCTGATATCATATCGTCTGGGGATACACGCTGAATATACAACAGGTCTTGACAGACTTAAATACATGGTATCACTTGCAGAAAAATACCATGAACCGTGCTGGACGCACCTTTGTGAAACAAAAAGTGAGGTAGAGGGCTGCATCAGCCGCTACGGCATGACGCCTCCCCTATTCCTCGACAGTATTGGATTCTTTGAATATGGAGGCGGCGGATATCACTGCGTCTGGATGAGCGATGAAGACATAGCTCTCTTTGCCGATAAAGGCCTATTCGCAGTAAGCTGTCCATCCTCCAACCTCAAGCTCTCCAGCGGCATCGCACCTGTTGCAAAAATGGATGCAGCCGGAGTTAGGATAGCAATAGGAACCGACAGCGCCGCAAGCAACAACGCTCTTGATATGTTCAGAGAAATGTATCTGGTCAGCGCTCTTCAGAAGTACATTGAAAACGAGCCCACTGCATGCCCTGCAGGCGATGTTCTTAAAATGGCCTGTGTGAACTCAGCACTTGCGATGGGACTTGATGACTGCATCGGTATAATCGCCGGGATGAAAGCAGATCTGGCAGTTATCGATATGAGCAGACCTAATATGAGGCCTCTAAACAATCTGCCTGTAAATCTGGTTTATTCCGGATCAAAGGAAAATGTCCGTATGACGATGGTAAACGGCAGGATACTCTATGAGGACGGCCGCTTCTTTATAGGAGAGGAAGCAGAAAACATTTATGAGAAAGTAGAAAGGTTCATTCACGATAAAGTGCGAAAGGAGTGATTGTCATCATAACTTCCGGAGATCTATCCATTAAAGCTTTCATATCCGATCTTGCAAACCCTGTTTATGCACCCGGGGGCGGAGCTGCGTCCGCACTTGCAGCCGCACTGTCTTCCGCTCTTGTAAGCATGGCAGCTTCTCTGACTGCAAACAACCCGCGCTTCGACGCATTCCGGGATGACCTCACTTCTGCTTCGGTCAGGCTCAGGGAGCTGAATACAGATCTTATCAACCTTATAGACCGTGATGCAGAAGCATTCGAACCACTGTCAAAGGTCTATAAGCTCCCAAAGGACACCGAGGGATATGCTGAGATACGTCATGCTGCAGTGCTTTTTGCATGCAGCGTGCCGGCAGACATCCTGCGCTGTATATCGGAGATATGCTCCATACTTGAGGACGTAAAGAATAAGTGCAGTCCCTCCATAATCCCGGATGTCTGCTGTGCCGCATATCTTTCTGCTGCAGCAGCAGAATGTGCGGCTGTTACTGTGTTCTCAAATACGAAAATGATAAACGGCACTGACGATGCCCGCCGTATAGAAGCTGAGACCGTAAGGATAAAGGGTGAAATCTGCTCTGCATGCGAATCGACAGCCTCAGTATTTTTAAACAGGATATCACCGGAGGTACACTGATGGCACGGATCCTTTACGGCAGGCCTCTTGCCGAGGCGCTTTCCGACAACATATACAGTCGCGTACTGAGATTGAAGGACAAGGGCGTTTATCCCTCCCTGGCTATTGTCCGGGTCGGCAGTGACGGAAGTCAGATCGCATACGAGAAAACGGCAATCAGCCGTATGAACAGGCTCGGTATCGATGTAAGATGCCTGTC
>JAIKVS010000020.1 GCA_024685535.1 Oscillospiraceae bacterium
CTTTTTCTGCAGATTATATCATAACCATGCCTGGAATAAAACAAAAAACAGCGGGAAGACCTTATAAGATCTTCCCGCCGTTAACATCAAGCCGGATTTTTACTTTCCTGCCATTGCCTTGTATTCCTCGTAGCGTTTGGCTGTGAACTCCTCAGCCTCCCTGAAGAGGACCTCGGCGCGTTCCGGGAATGTACGCGTGAGGGAGGAGAAGCGGACTTCGCCCATCATGAACTCGCGCAGTTTGCCGTTCGGCTCCTTGCTGTCGAGCACGAAGGGATTCCTGCCCTGCTCCCTGTTCTCAGGGATATAACGCCACAACGGCCAGTAGCCGCAGTCAACAGCGAGCTTCTGCTCGTTCTGCACCATGCCCATGCCGTTTGAAAGGCCGTGGTTGATGCATGGTGCATAGGCTATGATGAGAGATGGTCCCTTATGCTTCTCGGCTTCCTTCAGGGCGGTGATAAGCTGTGCCGGGTTACCTCCCATTGCCACCTGCGCCACATAAACGTTTCCGTAGGTCATGGCTATGCGGCCGAGGTCTTTTTTTGCGGTTGACTTGCCAGCATTTGCAAACTGAGCTACGGCTCCAATAGGAGTTGCCTTGGATGACTGACCGCCGGTATTCGAATAGACCTCCGTATCCACCACCACTATGTTCACATCTATGCCTGAAGCCAGAACGTGATCGAGCCCGCCGTAGCCAATATCGTAAGCCCAGCCATCGCCTCCGTACATCCACATGCTCTTTTTAACGAGTGTATCAGTGCGGTCTTTGAGGAACTGAACGTCCTCACTGCAACATTCGGTCTCGGCAAGAGCCTTCTTAAGGTTCTCACTCACTTCTCGGGTGGTTTCCGGATCGTCGCCTTTTTCGAGCCATTCTTTAATGGCAGCCTTCAGCTTCTCATCGCCGGTCGCGGTGAGAGCCGCTTCTGCGTGGGCCTTCGCCTGGCGGCGCATCTGATCTACGGACAGGCACATGCCAAGGGAGTACTCGGCATTGTTCTCAAAGAGAGAGTTCGAAGGAGCCGGTCCATAGCCGCAGGCGGTCTTAGCATACGGGAATGTAGGTGTGGATGAGCCGACAACATATGTGCAGCCTGTGGCATCCGCAATATACATACGCTCACCGAAAAGCTGGGTCATAAGCTTCATATACGGCGCTTCGCCGCAGCCCGCGCAGGCTCCGTTGAACTCATAGAGCGGGCGCTCGAACTGGCTGCCTTTGGTGCTGAACTTGTCCATCGGATTTGGCTTGACGGGCAGATCAATGAGATAATCCCAGTTGGGCTGCTCATGCATCTGGCTCTCGAGCGGCTTCATCATCAGCGCCTTTTCCTTCGCGAGACAGGTGCTGGCGCAGCTGCCGCAGCCTTGACAGTCAACCGGATCGACCTGGATGCGGAAGGTGTAGTTTTCAAAGCCTTTGCCCTTTGCCTGAATACTGACAAGGCCTTCGGGGGCCTTATCTGTCTCTTCCTTTGTCAGCAGGAACGGGCGGATAGCTGCATGCGGGCAGACGAGCGAGCACATGTTGCAGCCGATACAGTTTTCAGGGATCCACTGCGGCACGTTCGTTGCAATACCGCGGCGCTCATATTTTGAAGTCTCTACGGGGCTAACGCCGTCCGCATAGGGCATGAATTTGGAAACCGGGATCCTGTCGCCCATCTGGTTGTTCACGGGTATCTGGATATCCCTGATATACGCCGGAAGTGAAGGATCGATCTCCACAGTCTCATCCTGAAGATCCGCCCAGGAAGCGGGAACGTCTATCTTCTTCACAGCAGTAAGTCCTGCATCTACCGCAGCACAGTTCATACTTACTATCTTATCGCCCTTCTTGGAATAGGTCTTCACGATGGCTTTCTTCATATAGTCCACCGCGTCGTCTAAGGGGAGAACACCGGAAAGTTTAAAGAAAGCTGCCTGCAGAACGGTGTTGGTACGGTTGCCGAGCCCTATCTGCTGGGCAATGTCCGTAGCATCGATGGTATAAAAGTTAAGATGCCTCTGGGCAATCAGCCTCTTTGCGCGGTTGGGCAAATGCTCCTCGAGCCCCGCCATATCCCAGTCACAGTTGAGGAGGAAGGTGCCTCCCTCCTTGATCTCCGACACTATGTCGAATGTCTTCATATAGCTTTGCTTATGGCAGGCTACAAAATCCGCCATGGTGACATAGTAGGTCGAGTGGATGGGCTCATGGCCGAAGCGAAGATGACTCTTCGTAACACCTCCGGACTTTTTAGAGTCATACTCGAAGTAGGCCTGAGCATATTGATCGGTGTTGTCGCCGATAATCTTGATGGAGTTCTTGTTGGCGCCGACAGTGCCGTCGGATCCGAGGCCCCAGAACTTGCAGGAAATTATGGACTTTCCGGCAGTTACAATATTATCTCCCACGGGGAGGGATGTGAAGGTGACATCATCCTCAATGCCAACGGTGAAGTGGTTCTTTCTCTCTCCCCTCATGTTATCGAACACGGCTTTAACATGTGCGGGTATGGTGTCCTTGGAGGAAAGGCCGTAGCGGCCGCCAAGGATCTTAACCTTGCGGTCGGATTCAGCGAACACGGTACATACATCCGCAAAGAGCGGCTCACCGGCGCTGCCGGGCTCTTTTGTACGGTCGAGCACTGTGATGCATTCGACACTATCCGGAATCGCAGCGAGCAGATGTTCCGCGGAGAAGGGACGATAGAGATGCACCTGCACCATACCGACCTTTTCTCCCTGCGCGCACAGGTAGTCCACCACTTCAAGAGCAGTTTCACATACAGAGCCCATGGCCACTATAACTCGCTCCGCATCAGGGGCACCATAGTAGTTGAAGAGTTTATAGTTTCTGCCGGTGAGAGCATTTATAGCGTCCATCTTCTCTTGGACAATACCGGGCAGAGCATTATAGGCGCTGTTGCACGCCTCTCTTGACTGGAAAAAGGTATCCGGGTTCTGGAGTGTGGAACGTATTGTGGGATGCTCGGAGTTGAGGGCATGGTCCTTGAAGGCTTTCACCTTATCCCAGTCCACCAGTTTGCGCAGATCCTCGTAATCGAGCACATCTATCTTCTGGATCTCATGAGAGGTGCGGAAGCCATCAAAAAAGTGCTGGAACGGTATGCTGCCCTTGATGGCGCTCAAATGCGCTACCGCTGCCAGATCCATGCACTCCTGCACGCTTGCAGATGCAAGCTGGGCAAAGCCGGTCTGACGGCAGGCCATAACATCGGACTGGTCTCCGAATATGGAGATCGAGTGTGTACCAACTGTGCGGGCGGAAACGTGCATAACGCCCGGGAGCATAGAGCCCGCTATCCTGAACATGGGCGGGATCATGAGCATGAGGCCTTGAGACGCAGTGAATGTGGTGGCCAGAGAACCTGTCTCCAACGCGCCGTGCATTGCTCCGCAGGCGCCAGCCTCGCTTTCAAGCTCTACGAGCTGCACAGGCTGCCCGAAAAGGTTTTTCTTTCCGTGCGCTGCCCAGGCATCAACATGGTCAGCCATGGGGCTGGACGGAGTTATGGGATAGATCGTGGATAACTCGGTGAATGCATAAGCTGTGTAGGCTGCGGCTTCGTTGCCGTCCATGGTTTTCTTTGTCAGCATGTGTTCCCCTCCGGTTTTCATATTTTTATATCAATCTCACATTTTTTAAAATAATCAGCCCGCCGGCAGCACTTCAATATTAATGGTACCCGTGGCCTTTTCGGTGACAGTAGCTCTAAGCATATAGTCTCCGGGTTCCATAGTTCCTGACATGGCATTGCCGGGGGCCATGTTTCCGATCATTATCACGCCTGCCCCATTCAGGTCAGGAACGGTGCTGCTATCGTCCAGACCATCAAGGGAGAGTATCTCTATCTTTATCTCGCCTTTCTTAAGTCCGGAAGTTATGGCTATCTTTTCGCCATCAGCCACTTCAAGTGTGCCTGTGACGAAGAAGTTTCCCTCCGACGCACGCTTCGCCTCAATGACTATGAGTTTACCGGTGTTTTCCGTTACAACAAGTTCCTTCTTTCCGCAGCCCGAAAAAGAGAGCGAACTGAGAAGCAGGACAGCTATAAGTAAAACTGCTGTGATCTTTTTCATCAGAATTCCTTTCTGTTATAAATCCGCCTTTATTCGGAGATTATTAATGCGTTAAAAATGATACCACATACATCTTCATTTTTAAAGCGTATTGATATAGCAGAAGATATACTCTATCTGCGTCTCTGTATTTGACAAAAGTCTTCCCCAGTCATAGAATCTTCATATAAAACAATTAATCTCTAAGGAGATAACCCCCATGGATATGGAAAAGATAAAAGCATTGTTATCCGTCATAGGTTTATGGATCAAAGCTCGCTGGGCAGAAATCTTCGCTGCCCCGACAATTATAATCGAATGGGCTCAGCACAGTTCGCTCAATATCATTCTGGCTATTGGCGGAACACTACTCCTTCTGACAGGCTTTGCCGCCATTATCGTATCGTACATCAAGGCCATCCGTAATAAGAAGCCTGAAACCCCCTTCGCGCTTATCGCATATCTGCTGGTTTGCTGCGCAGTGCTGTGCATATCCAGGCTGCTTATTATGGGTTATTATATTCCTGAAGCGGAAACAGTTCATCTAAAGGATGGAGATGTATTGGCCTATGACCAGTATTCTCTGCGGTGTGGAAGAGAGCGCGGCACTATAATGTCTGTCCTCGACTCCGAATGGAACCTTTACGACGATATAATTACATGGAAGATCGATAATGACCTTCTTCTTCAGCTCACAGGACTTCGTTCTCTTTCCCTTTCAAGAAGTTACGACCTTCGCTTCATGCAGCATGAACCGCAACATCAGCTTTTTTTTGATTACATGAAATCTTCTCAGAATGAGAACACCAGCTTTTCAGAATATGCATTCCTGTCGGTGTTCGTCCTTCCTAACATGCAGCTTTCAGAGCAGCCATGGTATGCCGATGGTGGGGAGACTGTAACAGCAAAAAGTGTCCTAGAACTAACCGTATGGGAATACACAGACGGTATGAATGAACGCTCAGGCATTGAAACGGAGTATACCATCCTTGATAATAGAGGTGACACTCTTGTTTTCTCCATACCGTATGACATGAGCCGTGAATTTCCTTATAAGGCTTTATGCTATGCCAGGCAGATCGGACCTGATGTGGTGATAGGTGCATCATACGGTAACATATACAGCTTTCATCGAATTAAAAATGATCAACATGAAAAGATATTTGATCCTGTCAGCAATGTCGACGATTTGGATTATCTGGAGGAGCCGCTCAGAAAGCTATTCAACGGCGGCATACGCCTTATACGCGATCCTTCCGGTGCAGCACTGAAAAAACTCCTGCCGTGCCGCATATCCAACTATCCAGCAAGTCTTAAAAGCGTCACGCTGTTCTCTTTCCCCTGCAGTGAACTGATAGACATGAGCGCTTCAGACGTCCACGCTCCCGGCATCGCGAGCGATATATCTGTTATCCGTTTTGTCGCGACCGGTCCCGACGGGAAAGAACATGTCTGGTCTTTGGCCAACGGAGCAGATATACATAACAGCATATCTGCAAGATACCGTTTCAAGAATTTCGGTGATTGGAACGATACATATATAGAAGGGAAAAAAGATCCGGATAAAGAGATGTCTGACTGGATCAGCGGTACGGCCGTGGCCTTTGAGGACGGCTGGCTTATAAAAGCAAGCAGGGACATAACCAGCGGTGATACCCAGTACTATTTCCTTTCAGTTATAGAATAAAAACATATAAAAGCAGCGCCTCCGTGGCTATCCTGAAGTCCGTAGGCGCTGTTATTATATGTAAGTCTTTCTATGCTTTCTTTCTTATTGCGATAATGCCAAGCACTGCGCCGGTGACTGACACTGTGCTCATTATCATAAGCACAGTTTTGACCGGGAGCATGTCAAGAAGCATGCCACCCGCAAGAGGTGCCAGCACCATCCCCGCCAGAGCTGCCGACTGGGCGTAGAACTGCTTGCCAGAAACTGTCCTGCTGTCGCTGGTCTCGGAAATATATTCCACCACCGCAGGCGTATAAAGTGCGAAAGACAGCAGC
>JAIKVS010000032.1 GCA_024685535.1 Oscillospiraceae bacterium
CTTGAGGACAATGATTTCGTTACCGTTATCGGTGGAAACGGAGCCGGCAAGAGCACTTTGCTCAATGCAATAGCCGGCGTATGGCCGCTCGATGAGGGCAAGATAATACTCGACGGCGAGGATATAACCAGACTTCCCGAACATAAGAGAGCAAAGAACATAGGCCGAGTATTTCAGGATCCCATGATGGGAACTGCTCCGGACATGCAGCTGGAAGAGAACCTGGCACTTGCCATGCGCAGGGGAAACCGTCGCGGTCTGCGTTGGGAGATCACAAACGCGGAGCGCGAGGAGTATTATGAAAAGCTCAAGGAACTTGGCCTCGGCCTCGAGGACAGACTGAAAGTAAAGGTAGGAATGCTTTCCGGCGGACAGCGCCAGGCTATCACACTGCTGATGGCGACGCTCAAAAAGCCCAAGCTTCTCCTTCTGGATGAGCACACCGCAGCACTCGACCCCACCACCGCTGCTAAAGTGCTGGAGCTTTCCGATAAGCTTGTAAGTGAGAACAAACTCACTACCCTGATGATAACGCACAACATGAAGGATGCCATCCGGCACGGCAACCGTCTCATCATGATGAACGAAGGCAATATAATCCTCGACATTTCAGGTGAGGAGAAAAAGCATCTCACCAAACAGGACCTTCTCGACAAATTCGCAGAGGTCGCCGGCAAGCAGGAAGAGACCGATGAAGTGCTTCTCTCCTGATCTGTTTTAAAAACATATAATGGCTGCAGCCGATATATTTTATGGGCTGCAGCCATTGTCATTTTCAACAAATATGATCCGGTCAATTGGTTAAAACTGTTTAAAGAGCCAACTTTGACGGATTTAATTGACTTTATAATTAAGTAAAGCTAAAATACTGAAGTCTATAAAAATGGCGTTTTATTACGCTAAATCGGTATCATTTCTTTATTTCGCAATTTAAATTTCCTTTTTAATACGTATCAAAACAGGGAACGGAGAACTCACATTGGCCAAGTATATTATCAAGCGTCTGCTCCTGGCGGTTATTACAGTATTTGTTGTTGCAACGCTCACTTTCTTTCTGATGAACGCCGTACCTGGCGGTCCATATGAGGCTGAAAAATCCATCAGTCCCACGGCAAAAGCTGCTCTGGAGGCTAAATTTGGTTTGGATCAGCCTCTTTTCAAACAGTATCTCACTTATCTGAAGAATATCCTTCACGGAGACTTCGGTCCTTCTCTGAAGCAGCGTGGACGCAATGTAAACGATATAATTATGACCAAGTTCCCCGTTTCGGCTAAGATTGGCGGAATATCCGTGGCAGTGGCTCTGATCGTTGGAATACCGCTGGGTTGCATATCCGCGCTTAACCGCGGCAAAGCTTCTGACAGCACAATTATCGTGCTGGCAACAATTGGAATAGCAGTTCCCAGCTTTGTTGTGTGCTCACTTTCAATGTATCTTTTCGGAGTTAAGCTCCGTTGGCTCCCGACGGTAGGCCTCACTACATGGAAGAACTATATAATGCCAGTCTTTGCTCTCAGTTTCTATCCATCAGCATATATAACCCGCCTTATGCGTTCATCCATGCTGGACGTGCTTGGGCAGGACTATATGCGTACAGCCAGAGCAAAAGGTGTTTCACAGTTTGTAAGCCTTTTTAAACACGCTCTTCGCAACGCAATTCTCCCCATAGTCACCTATGTCGGACCGATGATGGCCTATACACTCACAGGTTCTTTCATCATTGAAAAGGTCTTTACTATCCCCGGTCTGGGCGGCGAGTTTGTAAGTTCCATTCAGAATCGCGATTATATGATGATTATGGGCACCACTATATTCCTTGCAACACTGATGGTATTCATGACTTTCATTGTGGATATTGTCTATAAGATCATTGATCCGCGCATCAATCTTAAGTGAGGAACGCGGATATGGATATAAAAAAGAATTTCCTCTCACTTCAGCTTAAAGCAGATGATTTCATTCCTGCAACCGAAGAAGAGAAGCAGAGCCTTGTCATTATGCGTGAATCCGTCGGCTTCTGGAAGGACGGTCTTCGCAGGCTCGTTAAAAACAAGGTTGCCATGGTGAGCCTTGTTTTCATCGTTATAATAATGTTTTTCTCTTTTGTCGTTCCGAGCTTTTACCCCTATTCCTATGAGCAGCAGCAGAAAGGTGCGGAAAACCTGTTTCCAATGAAGTATTCCGCAAATGAACTGCAGCGCATAGAAGAAGGAGAAAAGGTCTTTCCACATTTTCTCGGCACTGATAAACTCGGGCGTGACTATGCAGTCCGTGTTATGGTTGGCAGCCGTATCTCTCTCACCGTCGGTCTGGTGGCGGCAGTTATCATTCTTGTGATCGGCTCGCTGTATGGCTCCATTGCCGCGTTTTTCGGCGGCTGGGTAGACATTATTATGATGCGTATTGTTGACATCATCTACACCATCCCGGACGTTCTGCTGATAGTTCTGCTGTCCTTTGCCCTTAAGGCGCCTCTGAAGGCTCTCTCCGCTACCCAGGGTTTCAAGTGGATAGGTGTTGTAGGTCCGAACCTTGTAAGTATCTTCATCGTATTCGCCCTGCTCTACTGGGTAGGAATGGCGCGTATAGTCCGCAGCCAGGTGCTGGTGCTGCGTGAAAGTGAATATGTCACAGCGGCCAGAGCTCTGGGTGCAAACAACAGCCGCATTGTCCGCAAGCATCTGCTTACGAACTGCATTGGCACGCTGATTGTAACCACTACGCTCCAGATCCCCTCTTCAATATTTACAGAGAGTTATCTGTCTTTCCTCGGTCTCGGTGTTGCAGTGCCCCTGCCGAGCCTTGGAAGCCTCGCCAGCTCAGCAATAAACGGCATGAACACGTATCCTTATCTCCTTATCGCACCAGCTGTGCTTATCAGCCTGATAATACTCAGCTTTAACCTCTTTGGCGACGGTCTCCGCGACGCATTCGATCCCAAGATGAAAAAGTAAGGAGGCCGTATAAATGAGTGAACATCTTGTAGACATAAAAAATGAACGGCTTTCTTTCTTCACACCGGCAGGAGAAGTTAAAGCACTTAATGACGTCTCCCTGTATCTGGAGGACGGTGAGGTGCTCGGTATAGTCGGAGAATCAGGCTCCGGAAAGTCCGTTACCTCATACAGCATAATGGGCATCACTGCCGATCCCGGCCGCATAATCGGCGGAACCGTGGAGTTTAACGGCCATCATATAGAGAAGCTTTCTGAAAAGGAGATGCGGAAGATCCGCGGCAAAGAGGTCAGCATGATCTTTCAGGATCCCATGACTTCTCTCAACCCCGTATACACCATTGGCAATCAGATCGAAGAAGCGATCCTTCTACATACGGACAAGTCCAAAGCAGAAGCCAGAGAGCGCGCTGTGGAACTTCTACGTCTTGTCGGGATCAATGAACCTGAGAAAAGGATAAAACAGTATCCGCATGAGCTTTCGGGCGGTATGCGCCAGAGAGTAATGATAGCCATAGCTCTCGCCTGTGAGCCCAAGCTCCTAATAGCCGATGAGCCTACCACTGCTCTGGACGTTACAATTCAGGCCCAGATCCTTGAGCTTATAATGGAGCTTAAGGAAAAGCTGGGTATGGCTGTTATCCTCATCACGCATGATTTGGGAATAGTCTCCTCCATGTGCGACAGGATAGCCGTTATGTATGCCGGCAAAGTTATAGAGTGCGGCTCTACTGATGATATTTTCTATACGCCAAAACATGAATACACCCGAGGCTTGCTTCGCAGCGTTCCCCGTCTTGATGAGAAGGAGTCACAGCGCCTTGTTGCAATTGAAGGGACCCCGGTGGATATGCTAAATCCGCCTGCCGGCTGCCCGTTTGCTCCCAGATGCCCCAAGTGTATGAAAATATGCCTCAGAGAAATGCCTCCCTACACATATTTCAGCGATATCCACTATTCTGCCTGCTGGCTTAACCAGAAGGAAGAGTTTGAGAACGCCGGGAAGGAGGAAAGCTGATGGACGATACCTCTAAAAAGCTCGTAGAGATACAGCATCTGAAGCAGTATTTCCCCGTAGCCGGAAGCTCAATACTAAGCCGTACTTATGTCAAGGCAGTTGACGATGTATCTTTCTTCATCCGCAAGGGTCAGACTCTCGGTCTCGTTGGCGAGTCCGGCTGCGGAAAAACCACTACCGGGCGCACGCTGCTGCAGCTTTACGAACCGACTGCCGGCAGGATAATCTACGACGGCAATGTCATTTTCGACTCAGGCAATGTTCCCCTTTATGATGAAAACGGAAAGCCTGTTCTAGACGGTGAAGGCAAACCGGTCCTCGGGAAAAAGACGAAGGTTAATATGCTTCCCTATCGCCGGAAGATGCAGATAGTATTTCAGGATCCGTACGCAAGTCTTGATCCTCGCATGACTGTCGGAGATATAGTCGGTGAGGCAATAGACATACACAAGCTTGCTTCTTCCAAAGCTGAACGAAGAGACAAGATAATCACGATGCTTGAACGCGTCGGTCTCAATTCAGAGCATGCCAACCGCTACCCTCATGAGTTCTCAGGCGGTCAGCGTCAGCGCGTAGGAATAGCGAGAGCACTCGCAGTAGACCCTGAATTCATAGTCTGTGATGAGCCAATATCCGCACTCGATGTTTCCATTCAGGCTCAGGTTATAAACATGCTGGAAGATCTTCAGAGGGAATTCGGCCTGACCTACCTTTTTATTGCTCACGATCTGAGCGTGGTAAAGCATATCTCCACAAAGATCGGCGTTATGTATCTGGGCAAGCTGGTTGAAATGGCAGACAGCTACGAGCTTACATTCCACAGCTGCCATCCATATACACGCAGCCTCATCTCAGCCATCCCAATTGCTGACCCCATAACAAGCCGAAATTCAAAGCGCATAGTTCTTCAGGGCGATATTCCAAGTCCTGTAAATCCACCTTCCGGATGCCACTTCCGTACGAGATGTCCGTATGCGGATAAACTCTGTGCAGAAGCTGAACCCAAGTGGGGAAAGGTAGGAGAAGGTCACTGGTGCGCGTGTCATCATCTCGACAGAGTCGACTGACACATATTAAACCGTATAAAATCTTTTCCCCGGAACAGATCTCCGGTGAACTGGTTTTAAATATTTTAGGAGGAAAAACAATGAAAAAGCAAGCAACCCTTATAGCAATCATTCTTGTTCTTTGCCTTGTGTTCTCAGCTTGCGGATCCACTGCTGCAACTCCCGCCGCTTCTGACGCGGGCTCTTCCAGCAGTTCTGCACCCGCTGCCGCAGGTTCTGATGCACCCGCTGCAAAGATCCTCACTGTTCAGGTCGGACCGAACCCCGAGACTCTTGATCCTGCTCTGAACAGCGCAGTCGACGGCGGCAACATGCTGCTCCACCTCGACGAGTGCCTTCTCACCGTTGATCAGAACGGCGCGATCGCACCGGGCGCGGCTGAGACCTGGGAAGTTACCGATGACGGCCTTACCTGGACCTTCCATCTCCGTGACGGTCTGAAATGGTCCGACGGCAGCGATCTCAAGGCTTCCGACTTCGTCTACAGCTGGCAGCGCGTTGCAAATCCCGCAACAGCAGCTCCTTATGCTGACACCGTACTCTGGCCGGTCGTGAACTTCAATGCTGTCTTTGACGGTGAGAAGGATCCTTCCGAACTTGGTGTTTCTGCTCCCGATGATCAGACCTTCGTCGTTGAGCTCAGCGCAGCATGCCCCTACTTTGAGAGCCTTGCCGCTTTTGCAACTCTCTCTCCTGTAAACCCCGCCACTGTTGAAGCCAATGGCGATGCATGGGCAGTCGCTCCTGAGACCTATGTTTCCAACGGTCCTTTCATGATCACCGAATGGGTACCCGGAAGCTACATCCTCACCATGGCTAACCCCAACTACTGGAATGCCGACGCCATCAAGCTCGATGGCATCAAGTGGCTCCTCATCGAGGACTCCAACGCCTCCTACAGCGCCTACCAGACCGGTGAAGCTCTCTTCATCAAGGATGTTCCTACTGAAGAGATCCCCTCTCTGCTTGGCAACAGCGAGTTCCACGTTGATCCTATCCTTGGTACATACTACCTCAACCTCAACTGCACCGTTGATCTCTTCAAGGATGCAAATGTCCGCAAGGCTCTGAGCCTCGCAATCGACCGTGAGTATGTTGCAAACACCCTCATGCAGGGCACCTATCTTCCTGCATACAACTTCATGGGACCGGGCTGGGCTGATCCCGCAGGCGGCGACTTCTTTGAGAACGCCAATAACGGCGAGACCTACATCAGCGAAGACTATGAAGCCAACCTTGCAGAAGCCAAGGAACTGATGAAGGCGGCAGGTTACAACTGCGATCCTGAGAATCCTGATGTACAGCTCACCTACTCCACCAATGACTCCGGTTACCACAAGGTCGTTGCCGAGTACCTCCAGCAGGCATGGAAAGAGCTTGGCATTGATGTTGACGTTGAGATCGTTGAGTGGGCTTCCTTTACTCCGATGCGCCGCGCCGGTGACTACCAGGCTGCACGTAACGGCTGGGTCGGCGACTACAGCGATCCTTCCAACATGATTGAGCTCCTCTACTCCTCCAATGGCAACAACGACGGCAAGTACAACAACCCCGACTTTGACGCTGCCATTGATGTTTCACGTTCCACCATGGACGTGAACGAGCGCTCCAAGGCTCTTCACGAGGCTGAAGATATCCTCATGGAAACTGCAGGCTGCGTTCCCGTTGCCTACTACACCGACTTCTACATGCAGAGCGCGAAGATCACCGGTATGTGGCACTCCGCCTACGGCTACTGGTACTTCATGTTCGCTGACATCGCCTGATCCTTTGATCATCCGATAATCAAATAAACTGCAGGCCCGCCTGATGGCGGGCCTGTTTCTTTTAGCCTTTTCTATGGACAATTATCTTTTATCGTGCGATAATAATTTTGTTAGACCTTGTTCGGGAGGGTTGCCGTAATGGGTGCAGAGTTCAATTTCCGCGATATTACATTTGATACTAACAGCCTGATTAGCACGGTGCTCACATGGTTCTTATTCTCTTTGGGACTATGGCTGATAGCCCGCAAAATGAAATGGCAGAAGCCATGGCTTGCATGGATCCCGGGATTACGCTATATAGCTCTCGGCCAAAGTCTGGACATGACCCGTGAGGGCATTTTTATATCCATTGCTGAAGCCATCATGTACATCAGTTCGTATCTTACGCTGCATATAAGTGATGACAGGATAGATGTTGCTATCAGCCTTTTGACGCTCATCCTGATCGTTTTTATGTTTGTCTACCGCATACGTATTATACTCCGTCTGATCCAG
>JAIKVS010000037.1 GCA_024685535.1 Oscillospiraceae bacterium
TTACGCCAGACACTTACTGCGGCGAAAACTGCCAGCAATGTCATTGCTCCTATGGACACTTCTGTTATGACTACTGAAGACGAATAACGGGAAACTATTACCATGATGCCGTCGACCGCCGCATGGATGAGTATTGCGGCAGGCCAGAGCAGTGTTTTCTTTCCATTTTTTGCAGCGAACCAGACAATAACGGAAAGCGCGATATGCAGGGCGATCGCGAAGATGCGTTCTATTATGCCGGCAATAAACAGATACGGTGATGAGGAAACGAGCTGGTCTATAACAGGCTGGACCTGTGCAAGAGCTTCGTCAGGGAGTACGCCGGTTATGGTGCTTATATTCCCACTGTTTATCATTACAGCCATTGCAATATTGCTTATCATGGAAAAGCCGAGGAGTGCGATCGCCTCAAAACCACCGTGACCGGCGCCGTACATGAGCGCATTCGCATCATTGCTGTTTTTCTTTCTGAGCACAGTTTTGAATGCGATGAAGCGCCCGGTTTCCTCAAAGAGGCCGGCCATCATTCCGCCGTACAGGGCATAGAGCCAGATGTTATCCAGAATCTTCCTGCCTGAAGCGGAGTTGAGCACTATGTTGTGTACAATGGATTCCAGAATCAGTGCAAAGACCAGCATGACTGCGCAGCCAATAAAAAAGGGCAGAATGTCGGCATGCTTTTTTATCCTCAGGTAGAGCATGAGAGCTATGGGGATCGCGAATGCCAGTATGCACGATACCGTACAAAACACGATAGTAAGAGCGGGGACCTGTGCAGTCATTCTTCAGCCTCCTCAGCAGCGACCTTCACGCAGAAACCGTGATGGCCGCAGGATGTTTAAGTGAGTTTCTGGCGGTGAGAGCATATTTTGACAAAGCATATCACCACCTTTGAGCCGATAATAGCTCATTACGCAGCGTCACGAGCAACACCTGACGCAGGGTGATTTTTCCGGGTTTCATATTATTTCAGAGCAATGATCATAAAAACACGATGACTGCCTGTTGAAATTATAATATCATTGTTTTGGCTTGTAAATATCGTCAGTCTGACCTGTGGGTCTTCGGCTTGACAAAACAATAGTGCCTAATTATAATTTCAATCGGAAGCAGAACATCTGTGAGTTTTAGGGGCAGATGTCTTTTTTTACGTCAAAGGAGAAAAAATGAAAAAGATCGTTTCAAGTTTGCCGTTCAGGCTTATCGTTGCACTGCTGATAGGAATAGGACTCGGCAGGCTTTTCGGTGAAGGAATCATGAAAGTGGTCGTGTCGCTCCAGTACGTACTGGGCCAGCTGATCACATTCTGCGTTCCTCTCATAGTAATAGGCTTTATCGCTCCGTCCATCACCCGCATGGGCAAAAACGCCTCCCGGATGTTGGGTGTTGCGGTCATTCTTGCGTATGTCAGCTCCATCTGCGCTGCGCTGATGAGCACAGGCGCCGGATATCTGCTCATCCCGCATCTGTCCATCGTTACGGATGTTCAGGGACTGCGTGAGCTTCCCGGAGTGGTCTTCCAGCTCGGCATACCTCAAATCATGCCCGTTATGAGCGCACTTGCCTTTTCACTCCTTATCGGTCTTGCCGCCGTATGGACCAAAAGTGAAGTAACTTGCAACCTTCTCGAGGAGTTCCAGAATATTGTCCTCAAGATAGTTGAGAGAGTTATTATCCCGATCCTGCCCTTCTATATATGTGCCACATTCTGCAACCTCAGCTACGAGGGAATGATTACCCATCAGCTTCCGGCGTTCGTTCAGATCATCCTCATAGTAATGGCCGGCCATTATATCTGGCTTGCAGTGCTCTATATTATTGCCGGTGCATATTCAAAGCAGAACCCCTGGGAAGTCCTCCGCCATTACGGCCCTGCATATCTCACCGCTGTCGGCACTATGTCCAGTGCAGCAACTCTTTCAGTTGCCCTCAGCGGCGCGAGGAAGAGCAAGGTCCTCCGCAACGATATGGTGGACTTCGGCGTTCCCCTCTTTGCCAATATACACCTGTGCGGATCAGTCCTCACGGAAGTCTTTTTCTGCATGACCATCTCCAAGATGCTCTACGGGCAGCTTCCCAGCTTCGGAACCATGCTGCTGTTCTGCGTACTGCTTGCGGTGTTCGCGATCGGTGCTCCCGGCGTGCCGGGAGGAACTGTTATGGCGTCTCTCGGACTAATTACCGGAGTGCTTGGCTTTGATGACGCTGGCACTGCGCTGATGCTCGCCATCTTTGCTCTGCAGGACAGCTTTGGCACCGCCTGCAACGTCACCGGTGACGGCGCCCTTACGCTGTTTCTTACGGGATATGCAAATAAGCACAACATCACGGACGATGCGCAGTAAAACGATCTGCTGAATAAACCGAAGACCTCTCACGTAAGAATATATGTGAGAGGTCTTCTTTTACCCTGTCATACCGGACTTGACCGTGTAAATTCAAGAATATATACTTATATAAAATTCCAACTGTTCCTGAAAGGAGCCTGAGCTATGGCCGGAAACACTGAAAATGCGCTGCGCCAGCAGATAATATATTCTGTTTATGTCAGAGATCATACCGAGGAGGGGACTTTTCTCGCCATCATCCCGGATCTTGACCGCATAAAGGCATTAGGGACGGATATAATATGGTTCATGCCGATCCACCCAATAGGCGTTAAGGGCAAGAAAGGAAGTCTCGGCTGCCCCTATGCGAACAGAGATTACAGAACGACAAATCCGCTTTACGGAAGTATGGATGATTTCAGAAAGCTCGCGGAAGAGATCCATCGCAGAGGCATGAAGGTGATGATAGATGTCGTATATAACCATACATCGCCGGATGCCGTGCTGCTCAAGGAACATCCGGATTTCTACTACCGCGATGCTGAAGGAAACACAGGCAACAAGATAGGCGACTGGGCGGATGTCATAGATCTGGATTACTCTAACAGAAAGCTTTGGGATTACCAGATAGAAAGCCTGAAGATGTGGGCGGGGATAGTTGACGGCTTCCGCTGCGATGTGGCATCGTTCGTTCCTGTGGAGTTCTGGAAGGAAGCGAGAAAAACGGTCGAGGAGGTAAGGCCCGGATGCATCTGGCTTGCAGAGACTGTGCACATGCGCTTCGGTAACCTTGCCCGCAGCACAGGATTTTACTCTGCCCGCGATACTGAGGAGTTTGAAGCTTTCGACATAGAGTATCAGTATGATGTGTGGGAGGCCTTCGAGCGCTTCATCGACGGAGACGGA
>JAIKVS010000076.1 GCA_024685535.1 Oscillospiraceae bacterium
CTCAAGGGATTCGACAAATGCCTGGCAGCGCGTTCTCAACTGGCCGGAGTTTCCGTTATTGTACAGACGGTCGATGGAGAGGACAGGCCAGCCATATTCATCATGCATGATGTGGCTGACGAGCGCGCGCTCAAAGCCCCAATAGTCGCAGTATTTCATCTGCTCATATATAATGCCTTCAGCCTTGAATTCTCTTGCGAGGCGGTCAGCTGTCTCACGGCGCTGCATGACCTTTTCATCCGCGATGTAGCGAGCGCACTCCGAAACCTCCATATAGTGGCGGCATATCTGGGTAAGTGCATCCTCGTCATTTTTGAGCTCGAGAACTTCACGTCCCGGAGTGGAGCCGAAGCAGTAGCGGTCAGATACGACAAGGGCTCCGCAGCCTTCGATGAGCTTGGTGAGATTCGGATCGTCTATTTCAGATCCGACTATCGCGACTCTGGCTCTGAATGGGCTCTTAACATCGGGCTCGCGAGTTTTCAGTTCTTCGAGAGTTTCTCTCAGGTAAGGCAGGATAAGCTTCTTCGGGCAGGTATAGGTAACGAGATTGAGTACATGGAACTCATACCCGGTTATAACGGGATTGTCGGCTTTGCGCATCTCCCCGATCTCGGAAATGATACGGCAGACCTCATTATGCTCCTCAACTGCCTGACGGATCGCAGCGTCCGAGGTATCGACGCCATAGACCTCAGTGAGACGGTCTAGAACACGGAGGCGCATCTGCCTGACATAACTGTCAACAGTATAGTCCGTGATTTTATACGGCATGTCCGTATGGGTGACGAAGAAAGTCGGCTTGTCGTTAATATCGAGAATCTCAAAATGCTCCATGGCGCGGTTCATCATGGAACAGGCATCAACGCCGATCATCGCGTCGAGGAACTGGTAGCCGCCTTCAATGCCGCGCTCGACAAGAGCCCTTGCATATTCGCAGGTATAGTTGGACATATAGTATGTGGCTATATCTATCGAACCTGTGTTGGGGGCGCGGAGACGAACCGAGAACATGTTGCCGCAGTTCAGGATCACCTCCGGGATGTGGAAACAGGTATAGCCAATGGCCAGTCCGCCGTCGGCCTGAGCCTGTTTCACAAGCTCATTGTCAGCATTCTCAAGCAGGCTTTCAAAATAGATCAAGTGCTTAAGATCTTTCAAATGTTACACCTCTTCTTAATTTTATAGTATTTCTATCTTATGGAGGGCTTTTTCCACTCCTTTGAGCATTGCGGAATCCTCCGGCAGTTCAAGAACGCTTCTGCCTTTTATCTCATTGGCAGCAAAAGCACTGTCGGCAGGGATGAATGAAAGGATCTCAACCCCCGGCACGGATATAAGGTCTTCCATTTCGGGGTTCGTGACTCTGTTTACTATGGCACCTATCCTGTCGTACCGGATTAGCTCATCTGCAACCTGCTTAATGGTGGTGACGACCTGGGTGCCCTTTTTGCTCTGATCTGTGATAAGGAGAAGGTGGGTAACCTTTTCCATAACACGGCGCTGAATCTGCTCTATACCGGCTTCTCCGTCGATCACAACATAGTCGAAACTGTTGGCGAGAAGACCGATGACTTCTTTGAGATAGGAATTGACCTTGCAGTAGCAGCCCGAACTCTCAGGCCGGCCTATCGCCAGGAAGGCAAACCCCGGCATCTCAACAAGCGCATCGAATATCTTGAATCTGGCCTCGCTGAGAAGCTCAAGAGCTGCGCTGGTCTCTCCGTTCTCAACGCTGTCAACGATACTCATACGTATATCGTCAAGTGTAAGCTTAACATCAACGCCAAGAGCGACGGAAAGTCCGACAGCAGGGTCGGCATCTATGGCAAGTATCTTCTTATCGGGATATTTCTCCACAAGAAGCCTCACTATGGACGCGCAGATGGAAGTCTTACCGACTCCTCCCTTGCCGGCTACCGTAATGATCCTGGCTTTATTTTCCATTCACTTTCCCCCTTTGAAAGGGCATAATAATACCCATACCATATCATGGGAATTTTACCATACAGACGGCCAAACCGCAAATAAAAAAGCAGGACTGACATTAAGTTTGTCAATCCTGCATATTTTTTGATCAGTTTTTTTATATAGTTGACCGAACATCATTCGTCAAGCTTGAGAACAGCCAGAAACGCCTCCGTTGGTATCTGAACCGTGCCAAGCTGACGCATCTTTTTCTTGCCTTCCTTCTGCTTTTCGAGAAG
>JAIKVS010000123.1 GCA_024685535.1 Oscillospiraceae bacterium
GGCACCGGTTTTAAACCATCTGAAGGCGGCTTCCGGATCCTTCTCAGTGCCCCAGCCGTTACGGTAGCAGTCGGCAAGATAAAAGATGGCGTCCTTATTGCCCTGCTCCGCGGAAGCGAGAAGGAACTGTACATCCGCCGGCTCTATCACATCCTTCTGGGCAATCGATACCAGGGCGGCACCGTAAATATCATAATTGAGGGCTTTATTCTCCTCTTTTATCTCGTGATTTCGCCAGAGCAGGGCTGAAACAGTAACAGCAATCGCCGCGGCAATGCCGCTTACTATGGTAATAGTGCGGCGGCGGCGCTGCTTATCTCGGTCGACTATTCTGTTGAAGCGTACATTAAGAAGGATGGACAAAAGCTTGAGAAAAGCTTTGTTTTTACCTATTTCCTGTACATTTGCGCCGAGGAAATGGTGCTCATCGGAGCTACGGAGTCTAGGTGGATAGCATTCAAGCTCCGGATTTTCGCTCTCCGGTTCCCCGTCCACTATAAAAGGTATGACATGGTGGGCATCATGGTTGGATATGAAGTATTTAACCTCATCATCCACCCAGTGGGACGCTGCACTTGACGGTGAACAGAGCACAATAAGATACTCTGCTGTATCGAGCTCTTTGCGAAGGGCCTGCTGCAGCTCAACTCCGGCAAGATCCGTCTGGTCACGGAAAACCTTGAGATGGCTCCCACGGACTCCCCTGTCGCATAAATCCTTGGGAATACGATAATTCTCAAGCCTGTGCTGAAGCCATTTTGCCCAGTCCATGTCCCTGTGGCTGTAGCTTATGAATGCATCATATATGAACGCCATTTGTTTCTCCTCCGGTATGCATGCTTTCAGCGGAAGAAGCATTTTACATTTATGTAAACTCAATTATGATTACTATATTATGTTATATTCTTGCCAGGAAGCACTCCTGAGAAGCAATCTCTGAATAGAGTATTGCACTCTCTCCGAGATCGCAAACATGGATCACCTTCTCCATGTCGGGTTCGGAGTATGTTCCCATTAGTTCAGTATATCTGTTCTCACAGCTGAGTAACATATCATCATTGAACTCACAGCCGTATTCGCCTCTGTAAATGGCTGTATAGAAGGTACCGGCCTCGACGAGGTCCTGGAAGAAATGGCTGCCGTAGCTGAGCTCCGGACGCAGTCCGTGCGAACTATAAGCCAGCTCGCACATGCAATCGTACTTTGAGACCTCGGTATAATTCACGGGGACTCCCAGGCTGGGAGTAGTAGTCCCCCAGCGGCCGGGGCCGAGAAGGATAGTATGCTCATCGCGGAGGAGCTCATTGAGCCTTCCTATGCATCGGGCAACGTTATATTTCTTCTGCTCAGGAAGGTCGAGATACTCCTCCACCTTAACCATTACTGCGTATCGGACCGGCAGGCACATATTCCCGCCCATGAAATTCCCGTTTATGCGGAAGTAATAATCCTTCACCTTGGGTTTTACCCCCTGCTGGCCAAGGCCTCTAGTCTGCAGAGGACGGCACTGGAGAAGGTTAATGCTGTATTCCCTGTCCGGCCGGAAATTGCAGGCGAACTCGACATCCACGGGGTAGCTGTAGCGGTCGGCAAGATCCTTCATGAGCTTGGTCATGACATCTACGAAATCCGTACGGCGGAGGAGCTTATCAAAATTGACTATATCGGGTACAGGGTAATCTGTAATGCCCATTTCCCTGAACCTGGCTCTTGTTGGCGCATCCGGTTCCATGAAGAGGAATGAGTCGGTCTTCAGATCAGCCTTGTTCAATGTATCAATGGGTACTGTAGTAAAGCAATTGTTCTTCAGGTCAATAACATCAGCTTTGTGCTGGGAGAACTTATACTCATCGCCATAGGCAACTCTCGGCGGAGCCAGCGGCTTTGCCATATCAAGCAGGCGCGCATAGTCATCCGCCTCTCTGTCTACAGCGCGGGTACCCATGCCGAAAACAAGGCGAATCATCCCTTTATTTTCCTGATTCGTATCAGTCACATAGAGGTTTTGAGAATGACCTACACCTGCGATGTGCGGATAGTAATAATCACCGTGGATATCGCCGCTGACACGCATAACCAGCAGCGCCATCTGCTCATCGCGGCTGAGGAGTCCGCGATCGGCACGATAGCGAATGGCATCTTCATTCACGGTACTGGCATATACAGTCTTCACCGCCGCTTCAAATTCGGCGTAGCGTTCCTCGGGAGTGCCCTGGTTGGGGCAGAACACGCTCTCATATTTCCCGGCAAAGGCATTGCCGAAGCCGTCTTCAAGGATGGAACTGGAGCGAACGATAATCGGTGACTGGCCGAAGTACTCCAGCATAGATCTGAACTGTTCCTTTATTGAATGGGAGAACTCCCCTGTCAGGAGCTTTTCTCTGATAGGCTCGGCTACCTCCAGATAGTCCTCAACGTTCACCATCCTGGTGCGCAGTCCCCAGGCTCCGTTCTGGACGAAATAGGTATAGAACACGTCGGCGCCGATGAAATAGGAATCGTGCTCCTCGACTCGCTTTGCATAAAGCACCGGATCCACCGACCGGAGCACCTGCCGGGCAAGCAGCATACCAACGGATTTGCCGCCGATGCAGCCCGTGCCGATCTCTCTCTTTTTGATGCGAATAAGATCCTCCGTGCTGAAGTATTTCCTGCAAAGCTCAAAGCGCTGAGGTTCGTTGCCGAGAAGGCAGCGGATGATATTGTCCTTTCTTGCAAGCGCCTCCTCATCTTCAGGCTCGGAGGCGTTTTCAGCCGCAAAATCAAACATGCTGTCCCAGCAGTCGCGGCGCTCGCCGGTCTGGGTGAAAATATCGAATATGCCGTAGCTTTCGGCGCTGGATGTTACAAGGGTGCTGTTTCCACCCTCTATCTTTATTGGGAAGTACATATACTCCCCGTGGCGCCCGTCCACTTTTACGGCATGGATATATGTGGCGGCGTTCACAGTGCGGATATTCAGAAGAAGCGGGGCTGCATGCCGGATTCGGGAAACCGTTTCATAGATATGCTTTTCATACAGGATGGGTACGTATGCGATGGAGCTTTGCTCAACGAGGAAGGGGCAGGTAAGGCAGAAGAAGTTGCATACCATAAGGTCTGAGAACCAGTATTTCTGAAGGTCGGTTATGCAGTCGAAGATATAGAAAACTCCGGTGCCTTCCTTCGCTATTATCCTGTGGACCTGAACAGCAAAGGTCTCGAAGCCTACAGAGGGATCGAGATCGTACTTTTTAACATTGGCTCCGCGTTCGGCAAGAGCCTGAGCATCGATGACCTCCTCGTGCTCGCCGAAGCGAAGATAGACTATCCTCTGCCCGCCGCGGGCAGTATCAGAAACGAAGCGCGTGGCGGCAAAGATATAGTCGCCTATATGCTCTATCTGCCAAAGAACAGTGTCGCCGCTGCGAAGATAATCGACCGCGCGGTCAAGACCATCTATGCCCGTGGATATACGTCTTGGTTCGTCCATGTTCCATGCCCTCCGGTTTAGAGTTTATTGATTTATTATAACATCACATATATTGCGTTTCAATCTGCCGAAACATTGAAATACCGCTGTTTTTCTGATAAAATCTGCTCAAAATGAATTATCAGGAGCTCCATTAATGGGACGGAAGTTTTTTACTGTTTCCTTCGATGACGGAACAGAGCAGGACATACGCGTTATTGCACTGATGGAAAAATACGGCATACGCGGAACATTTAACCTTAGCAGCGGCCTTTTCGGTGAAAGAGAAGAGGGCGTTGAGCGCATTGTAAATGAAGTTCTCCCTGAGGGGACTGTGAAACAGGTCAAAGTGAGATTTGACCACAACATAATGCCCGTCGATCAGGCAAAGGAAGTTTATTCCAGAGAGTTCATTGAGATCGCGGGGCACGGGTCTCATCATCTCCATCAGGCGGGGCTGGACAGAGCAGCTTTAGAAGCCGAAATAGTGGACGATGCAAAGCGGCTTTCTGACATATTCGGCCAGAGAATAACGGGACATATATTCCCGTACGGAGAATATGATGAAGAGTGTCTCCGAGTTATGAAAGAGGCCGGACTTACCTATGGCCGGCTTGCAACATCAGGAGCTAGTAAAAACGATTTCCGCTTTAAATGCGATAGAGGTATAATCCATCCCACCTGCCGGATGACCGACTTCTTCGCCCTTTCCCTGCTGCAAAGTTTCATTGATACAAAAGCTAATGAAGACCTTGTGTTTTATATCTGGGGCCACAGCTTTGAACTGGATTACGGGACTATGTTCGGCTGCGATGCTCATCTGGAGAAGATCTTCAAAACCGCCGCCGAAGCAGAAGACATTGAATTCGTGACGAATGGAGAACTGCTAGAGGCTCTCGGGAAATAAAAAAGAGGCTTTCATTCGAAAGCCTCTTTTTATCATCATAAAGATATCAGGAAAGATCCCACTGTGACAGTGCCTCAGCGTTAAAAGTGAAAAGCATACCGTCAGCCGCATGCTCAGTATCATCGACCCATGACAGGATCCCGTCTACAGTAAAAGCAAATGTACCCGAACCATCTTTATAAACCGTCTCTGTGGAAGTAACAAATCCATCTTCGCCATATACATAATTTGTTTTAATACCATTCGAATATTTAAAGGAAAGTGTTTCCTCATCAAATATTCCTGACATAGACCACTCGGAAAGTTCTGTTGCGCTGCTGCTCCACGTTACGCTTGCTTTAGCCCCATGTGCACCATCAGCCTCAATAAGTACATTAGCCCTATCGCAGACGTAAGGTCCGACAAAATTCATAACAGGATTCTGGCCATCCTCTTCAACTTCATTTGAAGCAGCAGGCGTTTCAGCAGGAGCCGGTGCAGGTGCAGAGCTGGGTTCGGGTTCAGCAACAGTTACATTCGGTGTTTCAGCCGGAGCGCTCTCGCTCTTGCCTGCTGCAGTAGCACTGCCGCATGCAGCTGTGAAGAGCATGCAAATTACAAATAATATGGCTATTACTTTTTTCATCTTATCCTCCGTGAATACAATTTAGTTTATTATATTACTAAATCACGGGATTTCAACAGCTTATTTGCAAATACAGGCATCATATCACAAAAAATTCACATATTTTAGATTACATAATTTTATTAACATATTTTTTTTACATATTCTAAGTATTTGTATAACGAATGAAAACAAACGGAATCCCTTTCGGGACCCCGTTTTTGATCATATTGCACGTTCCATATGAGCAATTGTATGGCCGCTTCTCTCCTCTTCCCTGCCCGAGAAGGCGAAGCCCTGGCCTTCCCAGAAGCTTATTGCCTCCGCGTTTTCCTTAATCACTCCGAGAGAGAGATAATCATAGCCCTGGCCTTTCATTGCGGCGCGAACATCGGCGAATATCTGGGAGCCGATCCCTTGTCCATGGAGCTCCGCATCCACCATGAACCAGCCGATGAAAGCATCGTCGCTTTCAGGATAGCCGGTGATAAGGTCGAGCACTGCAACGAGCACTCCGTCATCCCCGTAGAAGCCTACGAAGTGCTTGCTTTCGGGCGAAGATCCCTCCGGGACTTCGCTTATTATATCCGTGAGGCTCTGCATGGTAGGCCGCTGACCCAGCAGCCTGTAGTAACGGCGGTTCGAACGCGCAAGGCGGAATACGCTGCTTATATCCGCCTCGGTTATGCGGCTCACTTTATAATCTGATGAGAGCATGGAAATATCGAAGTTATCACGTTTTGTGCCGGATTCGATGTTTATCACAGTTCGGAACTGTGTCTCATACAGGTCGCGGTAAACGCCGTTCATCGCAAGGAGCTCCTCGTGTGTACCCTGCTCGGCTATCACGCCGTTTGCAACAACAAGTATCTTATCTGCCTTGAGGATAGTTGAGAGCCTGTGGGCAATGACGATGCTCGTACGGCCCACCATCATAAGCTCAAGGGCATCCTGGATGGCATTTTCAGATATTGAATCCAGAGCGGACGTGGCCTCATCGAGGATAAGAATGGCAGGATCCTTCAGGATAACACGGGCAATGGACAGCCTCTGCTTTTCTCCCCCTGACAGCTTGAGGCCGCGGTTGCCGACCTCGGTTTCATAGGCTTTTGGCTGGCTCATGATGAAATCGTGGATGCTGGCCTTTCTGCAGGCCTCCTCTATCTCCTCCATGGTGGCATCTTCCCTGGCATAGCGCAGATTATCAAGGATGGTGCCGTTGAAGAGATATGTATCCTGCGTGACAACTCCTATCTGCGAGCGGAGCCATGTGAGGTCGATATCCCGGACATCAACGCCCGCAATGGTAACCTTTCCGGAGATCACGTCATAAAGCCTGGGGATCATATTTACAACTGTGGACTTTCCGCTTCCCGAGGGGCCGACGATGGCGTACATCTTACCTCCCGGTACAGTGAAACTGACATCGGTGAGCAGGGACTTGTCCTCGGAATAGCAGAACTCCACATGGTCATAGACTATATCCTCACGCGCAAGTTCTGGCGTGAGACCGTTTTCAGGAGATCTGATCGTGATCTCCCGGTCGAGATAATCAAATATGCGGGTGAAGAGGGCCAGCGATCTTGTGAAATCCACGCCCACATTCAGCAGGGACTCCACCGGCCTGTATAGCCTGTTGATAAGAGCAACGGTAGCTGTGATGGTACCAACGGTGAGAGTGGAGCCGGGGCTGCGCATCATGATAAGCCCGCCGGCGAGATATATCAGGAGCGGGCCCACCTGCGTGAACATGCCCATAATAACAAAGAACCATTTTCCGCTGCGGGCCTCCTTAAGGGAGATCTCCATGACCTCCGAATTGACCTTTTTGAAGTTTTCGTACTCTTTCTTTTCACGGGTGAAGAGCTTGACCAGCATGGAACCGCTCACGCTGAGCGTTTCATTGATGATCTGGTTCATCTCATCACTCTTAGCCTGGCTCTGAGTGAGAAGTCTGAAGCGGGTGTTTCCCACCACTCTCGACGGGATTATAAGCAGGGGTATGACAAGCATTCCCACTATAGCCAGTTTCCAGTCCATCGTAAAGAGAGCAACGCAGGTGGTGATGATCGTGGCCACATTCCGGACTATGCTCGTGAGCGTGCCGCTGATGACAGAGCTAACACCGCTTATATCGGTGTTCATCCTCGTGATGATATCGCCCTGCTTCTCCGTGGTGAAGAAGGCATGCGGCATGAGCTGCAGATGCTGATACATCTGATTTTTCATATCGAATATGATGCGCTGGGATATCCATGAATTGATATAGCTCTCAAGCACGCCTATCACCTGGCTGACAGCTATGGCTCCCAATGCCGCCAGGCAGAGGCTGATTAACTGGGCCAGATCCTTGTTTATAAGGGCCTGGTCAACTATCTTTCCCGTTATGATGGAAGGCAGCAGGCCGACGGTGGCCGAGAGCAGTATGGCAATGAAAACGAACAGGAACTGGACCCAGTACGGTTTAAGATAGGCGCTGATACGCAGGAGCAGTTCCTTTGTCACTTTCGGCCGGTTGGCCTTCTCCTCCTCGGTAAGATGACCGCGCGGACCCAGAGCGTTCATTCCTCCGGGCATAAATTCACCCCTCTCCCAGAGATTTTACAGTTTTATTTACTTTATACTAATTTGCGCAAAATGTACAGTCCGCACGGATGATTTGTCCTTTTGCAGGACAGACCCCGTCCCGAAAGGCCTTTTCTTCGTATAAATTAACAGAAAACGAAAAATATACCGGGGCAACCCGGCGGAGGTAATAATAATGACAAATAACACTGTTATAAGACTTTTCACCCTGACATTCATAGTTCTGTGCTTCTGCGCCATGATACTCACCGCGTCCCTTTGCGTAAGGGCAGATATACATCCCGATATGTCTTCCGCAGGAATTACGGAGCTGGCAGGCGATGCTGTGCAGTATGAGTCACAGCTCACTGCTTTATCCGCCGCGGAAGCAGAAATCGGGACAGAAACGCCATCCATGTGAGCACAGCATGCACAGCTGACAAATCCGGATATCCGGTCCCGCAACTGCAATTAATCGCCAGATGATCAGGCCTCTCCCGGCAAAGTGCGCCGCGGAGAGGCTCTCTTCTTTTTCCCGGCTATTGACAGCCGTCTTAAAGGCAGTTAAAATCTACTTACTAATTAAAATACGGAGGTCAGCTATGTCTGATGCTTTGAATATCATCCAGGATCCCACTTTAACATACAAGCAGGAGCTGCTTGCCCTTGCCAGACTCGGCGAGAGCACCGATGACAGTCTCCGCTATTCAGATGAATACTACGAGGCAAAACGCAAAGGCGCTCTCTGCGACCTGAACGAGGGCGTGATGCCGTACAGGCCGCGCTATATCTGCCCGGATTATGAACTTCTCTTCAGCAAAGGCTGTGAGTTTCTGCAGCTGGACCCGCCCAGGGATCTGCTTGAGGCGGTAAACGCGCTTGAGATATTCTACTGCCATGTGCCCTCCATAACCTCTTTTCCCGTATATCTCGGAGATCTGGACAGGCTGCTGGAGCCTTTTGTTATCAGAGAGGACAGGGCATATGCGAAAAAAGTTCTGGGCCTGTTTCTGCGCAATATAGACCGTGTGCAGACCGATTCCTTTGTGCATGCGGACATAGGCCCCGAGGACAGCATTACGGGAAGACTGCTGCTGGAACTCACTGAGGAGATGCAGCTTGCAGTGCCGAACATCACGCTTCGCTATGATCCGGAGAAAACCAGCGATGATTTTGCTCTCGCATGCGTAAAATGCATGCTGAAGACTGCCAAACCATCTTTTGCAAACCACCGAATGTTCGTTAAGGAATGGGGCGAGAGATACGCAATTGCTTCCTGTTATAACGGGCTTTCGATCGGTGGTGGCGGCTTCACTCTACCGAGACTCAGGCTCTATGAATGTGCGCTGGAAGCCAAGTCCCCGGATGATTTTATTGAGCGTGAGCTTCCCAGGCACATTGATCTGCAGCTTGAATACATGGACAAGCGCGTCAGATTCATTGTTGAGCAGTCGAACTTTTTCAAGACCAATTTCCTGGTTACCGAAGGCTTTGTAAAACAGGAAAACTTCACCGGAATGTTCGGCGTTGTCGGGCTTGCGGAATGCTGCAACTTCCTGCTGGGGATAGAGGACAAGAAAAAAGGCTTCGGCATGAACAAAGAAGCCACCGAACTCGGCATAAGGATAATGGAAGCGATCGACAAACGGGTAAGCGAGCATGAAGCTCCTTACTGCGATGCATACGTCCACCGCTACCGTCTACATGCCCAGGTTGGCATAGATTCCGACGGCATGGACGACTCCCCCGGCACGCGCATTCCCATAGGCGTTGAGCCGACAATGCTCGAACAGCTGGAGGTAAATGAAAAGTTCCATCCCTTCTTCCCCACCGGGACCGGAGATATCTTCAAGTTTGAAGAGACCTACATTAAAACGCCGGAAGCTATCCTGCCCATCATAAAAGGCTCACTTTCGAAAGGCCTGCGCTATTTCTCAGGATATCTCGAGAACAACGACGTTGTACGCGTCACAGGCTACCTTGTAAAGAAAAGTGAAATAGAAAAGCTCCGTGCTAAAAAGCAGTCCCTGAACAATGTGACTGTCTTCGGTATGGGAGCCCAGGACGGAGGCCACGCCCTCGACAGGCGTATCCAGCACCATGAAGAAAGCTCCTGTTAACAAGATAATACAGTTTTCGAACGTTGACGGTCCGGGCAACCGGACCGCCATCTTCTTTCAGGGCTGCACATTCAACTGTATGTTCTGCCACAACCCTGAAACCATCAACATGTGCCGCAGCTGCGGGATATGTGTGAAAAGCTGCCCCGCAGGCGCGCTGAGCACCGGCGCAGACGGCAAGGTATCATGGGACAGCGTTAAATGCGTTCAGTGCGATACCTGCATAAAGCTCTGCCCGCATGACGCTTCTCCAAGAGTCACGTGGATGAGCGTTGAAGAGGTGATGCAGCAGATAAAACGCTGCGCCCCCTATATAGATGGTATAACCTGCTCCGGCGGTGAGTGCACGCTTCAGGCGGGATTCATGACAGAGCTTTTCGCAGAAGCGACGAAACTTGGGAAGACCTGTCTCATTGATTCCAATGGTTCTTTCGATTTTGAACGTGATCCTGAGGTTCTTAAAAACTCACTTGGAGTGATGCTGGACGTCAAGGCCGCTGACCGTGCATGGAGCGAAACGCTGATATCCGATCCCGGCGACATGGTACGGAAAAATCTCGTATTCCTTAAGGGAATTGGCAAACTTTTTGAAGTACGCACGATAATTTTCCCTGGCAGGGATGCGGAAAACGAATTTACCGTGCGTTATGTTGCGGAGAAGATAGGAGACTCGTGCCCGTATAAGATCATAAGATACCGGCCGTTCGGCGTAAGAGAGCGATATCAGAAGCTCTTAGGAGAAGATGAAACTGACATAGAATATGCCGAGAGATATGCGCAGCTTGCAAGAAATCTCGGCGCTTCAAAAGCATATGTTGTTTGACAGGCGGTGCATGCCATGAAAGCTTTTGAAGAGATCGACGTTCATAATATGACAAAAGTCCAGGCACAGGCCGCCATAGACTCTATGCTGCGGAGGAACAAAGGTGAGATGTGCAGGCTTACCGTGATCCATGGTTTCCACGGCGGTACTGTTCTCAGGGATTTTGTGCGGACGCATTACAAAAAGGATCCGCGGGTAAAGCGCATAGAAATCGGTCTGAATCAGGGCGATACGACGCTTATAATCCGCGAGCTGTAATATTTAAAGCAAGACCGGCAGGTTTTTCCCTGCCGGTCTTATAATTTGATGAATTGATCATGTAGGCGCATAGCGCTGATCGATAAACGGGATCCACTCTGAGGCCATCACGCTTTCATATCTTTCCCAGCTCAGGCTGTACAGTGCAATATTCTCCGGGGCTATCTCATAAGCCATCACGGGCCTTCCTGCCGCTGAAACAAACACCATATACGGTATATATACCTGCGTCTCGTCTATATGGTCGAAGGCATTTTTCCCTATAGTCGGCAGCTTTTTCAGGGCCGGCGCGTAGTTCATGTAAGTAACTGCAACATGGCCGAATACAAAGCGCATGGTGGATGTATCGAGCCACTGGCTAACTTCATCCGCTCCGGGAAACTGGTCGATGGACAGGGGCGCTTTCTTTGCCTTCAGGTTATAAAACTGTTTCCCGTCAGTAGCTATGCCCTTTGCGCAGAAAAGTTCCGCAACGTCATGCGCGATGCTGCAGAGCTGGCTTCGCATCTCAGCAACGACTGCGGTGTTTTCATCGCTCTGCGCCTTTACTGAGGCTTCATCAAGGTTCGGGAATATCCTTTCAAACATCTCCCCTTTTTCGTTCAAATAAAACTCCCTGAGAGCTATAGTTGAAGCATAAACGAGGTTCTGCCATTTTGTTTCTGCTATCATGTCCGGGTGCGCTTCAAGTTCACTGAGCCATTTCTGATATGTCTCACCATTTCCGCTCTCAAGCGCAGCAACGATCTCTCCGGGTGCGCAAAGGCCGAGATAATCGTTCCACAGTTCCAGCTTGACTCCGTCACCTATTTCGGCTGTGAGCCATTTCAGTGGTTCCGCCACCGTTACGGTCAGTATGTCATCATCCGCATGAGCCGAAACCATATTGCTGAAAACCCTGCTGTAGGCTGTCATATCCGTGGTGACTTCGGCAACATCTCCGATAAACCTGACTACAGAACCGCCAAGTTTCAACTTCCTGCCAAGAAAGATCTTTTCCATCCGCAGTTCCAGTTCTTTGCCTTCGCATTCCGGTGCAAAGCAGATTCGGACAGGCAGAGGCAGGAAATCCTTCCATCTGGCATTGAGTTCAAGGGATACATAGCCATCATCAACGGAAAGGCCAAAGCGGTCAAAAGTAATTTCGTATTCTTCAAGGCCTGCTCTGATCTCATCAAGATCCATAACATCGATCATGATATATGCCGTGTCGCTCTTATTAAGGCGGATATCCATGGTGTCTGCCGCTGCATTCACTCTGAAACGGTCATTCACAGAAAGCGTGACTCTTTGCGGGATGGTATATATATCGTCGATCTCCAGGGTTGAATTCGAGAGATATAAGTAAAAAGCCACAGGAACAGCAATAAGGATGGCAAGTATGATGAGGAATACTATTAAACCGGTGTGTTTTTTCTTCATTCTGGACCTCCCGTGTCGATCAGTACAGCATCGTGAAGCGTTCCGGCTTGGGCTTGAATTTAACGCCGGAAACCAGTCCAACAGCGCCATACAGCGTGACCATCGATGAACCTCCATAGCTCATGAACGGAAGCGTTATGCCTATAACCGGAGTGATACCGATGCACATGCCCATATTGATAAAGGTCTGGAACGTGAGCGCGGCGGCAACGCCCATGCAGATAAGCATATCGTACATACGGCCTGATTTAAGCCCTATCATCGCACAGCGGATTATAATGAGCACCAGCATTGCCATGACGAACATGCAGCCGATCATACCGAGCTGCTCGCCGACTGTTGAAAAGATGAAGTCGGTATGCTTTCCTGTGAAGCTGGTGTATGTATGGTAGGCATCGACACCTGTGAGCCTGCCGGAGGCCAGAGTCAGCTTGCTCTGGTTAGTCTGCCAGGTAATGCCGTAGCCAGTGGAATCTACCAGGTCGGGAGCATATGGTGCGATCAGCCTCTTTTTCTGGTAATCCGCAAAGAAGAAGTTCCACATGAGTGGGATCACCGCAGCAATCGCCGCGCCTCCGAGTACAAACCAGTACATCTTCACACCGAGGCAGAAGAGCATTATCACGAAGATGAACATGATGATCATGGCACTTCCCAGGTCATCCGAGACAAAAACTATAAGCGCGAAAACAATGCCGAAATGGGCGGCCATCTGCACGACTGACCAGAAAGAATTGATATTGCTGTGCTCTTTCAGGTTCACCATCTGTTTTGCTGAAATGACTATATAAAACACCTTGATGATCTCGGATGGCTGAATACCTATTCCTGCAAATCTTATCCAGCTCTTGGCTCCCGTGTCGCCCTCTTCGCCGAAGATCACAAGTGCAACAAGAAGCAGCACATTAATGATACAAAGAAGCTTCCATTGACTGCCCAATATATCGGCATCAAGCACTGTAAAGACAACATAGGCAATGAGCCCTATGAATATAGACATTATCTGTACTATAACTATCTTGTTCGGGCTGATGTTCACCCCCGCATTCTGCATGCCGAGGGCAGCTCTGTATACCATAAACACGCTGAATATCGCAAGGATAGTGCACAGGACAAGAAGCAGTATATCCGCGCGTTCAAAATATGTCTTTACCAGGGGCTTTATCTTTTTGAGCATCGGATCCTCCTCTGCACAATAACGAAAATCTCAAAAATCTTTTGGTAATTTTAGCACATAATAGCACTTTACGCAACGCAGGCGCAGGTGTTATAATATCACAAACGGAGACAGGTTTACAATATGTACACATATACGACAAACAACGAATCTGAAACGGAAGCCCTCGGAGAACGCTTTGCTGCAAGCCTTCAGGGCGGTTCAGTCGTTG
>JAIKVS010000224.1 GCA_024685535.1 Oscillospiraceae bacterium
GATTTACGGCGCAGGCGCAGATGCAGATACAATGCGTAGATTATCCAGGTGATCAGTGCCCATACTTCTTTCGGGTCCCATGTCCAGAAAGCAGACCAGGCCTGCTCCGCCCATATTGCGCCGGAGAGGATCACAACGGTCAGAAACAGAAAGCCGAAGGTCACAAGGCGGTAACCAAGGTAGTCCATCTGTTTGAGCATCTTTTCGTCCGCGTTTTCCTTCCTGGAGGCGATTATATATCTCAGACCGGCAGATCCGGCAATAACGAACGCTGAGTAGGCAAGAACCGCCGAACCGATGTGCACACCGAACCAGGCGCTGCGAAGGGCCGGCATGAGATCTTTGATCTCCATCGGCTGAAGTGCGGCGTATGTCATTATAAGCAGAGCCATAGGCATGGCAACGCTTCTCAGCCATCCGGCCTTCATCTTCAGGCTGACCGCAATGGTGAATACTGCGGCGCCGAAGGCAAATGCGTTGGCGAATTCGAACTGGTTTGAAAGCGGAAGTCTTTTCGCGCTGATGCCCCTGACTATGAGGAACACCAGATGCAGTACGCAGGCAGCCATGAAAATATACCATGCGGCCTTGAGCAGTTTATCTTTTTTAAATGCCGTACCGGTGAACTGGAGCACCACCGATATGGCATACAGGGCGAAAACTGTGAAGAACAGAGCTTTCATTAGCTTTCCTCCTTTTCATTTATCTCAAATCCGCCGAAGCGGTCTGCAAGATCCATTCTCATCTTCTCCGGTTTAGGTCCGGCAGCGGTATAGCCTTCCGGGGAAACCTTAATGAATACAGGCTCACAGAAAAAAGTCACATAGAGGCCGGCGGTCATCAGCACAAAAGAGAATATCAGCATTGTGTTGATGAAGGGCGGCGTTTCCTTTACCCGAAGTCCCGGATACTCCACCGGCTCATTGAAGCGGAAGACCAGGCTGTTTATCTGCAGTTCCTCTCCGGGAAAAGCAAGTACCGGCGCATATACTCCATCGGAGACTGATATCACCTCATAAACAGGGTTTGCGAAATGTCCTGTAACAGATGAAACAAGAGTGATATTTCCGCTGGGATCTTCCAGATAGTCCGGATACAGAGCCAGATACCACAGTCCGCTCACACCGTCAAGTGAAAGGAATGACTTCTCATCGAGTATCATGTCGTCGGAACCGCCGTTATCAAGGTTGGTAACGGTAACAGATCCGGCTGTGCCGTATGTCTGCTGATAAACTTTGTATCTGCCGAATGCGAGAGGATAATTCACTTTGATATCACGCTGCTCGCTCGATCTGCCGTCGCTCAGGGTTATGCGGATATTGCTGGAGTAATCCAGCCTCCCGCTGAGGTCCTCGATGTGAAAATCAAAAACTTCTATCCTCGTACCGTCCTCCAGCACCACAGACGAGCCGGGGTAGCAGGTATAGTCTTTCACCTGCGGGAGATAAAGGGCTGTAGCGCCGGTGAGTATCACCAGCAGTATTGACAGATGGGTGATGAAGCTGCCGTATCTTCCGAAACGGTTTTTGGAATACACCTTGCATTCTGCCATTTTCTCTGCCTTGCAGTGAATGGCTTCAAGATGATCCTCAAGCGCCTTAACGCCTTCCGGGCTCAGCCTTATCAAAACAGGAAGCAGCGCCGTGCGGACTGATTCATCCCCTGCAGCTTTTGTAACAGAACGGATCCTCAGCAGGGAGCAGAAAATGAGATTTACGCACAGCAGAACAAGAATTGCCAGGAAATACCAGCTGCTGAATATGTCATTCAGTTTAAGGCTCATGATCAGGCCATGCGCAGAGGGGTAGTTCTCCGCATACCAAGAGAGACTGTTCCCCTGCGGGATTACAGTGCCTATCACTGAAAAGATGCCTATCAGTGCAAGCAGCGTTAATCCGAAACGCATGGAACGCAGGAAATTCAATACTTTTTTCATATCTTACTTTATATCTTACTTTCTGAATAAACAAAAAATATCAGATGCCGCCGGCTTGTTATGGCAGGCGGCATCTGACGGATCAGTCAGGTATCGGTAAATTTATTTCTCCCTCAGGATTGCCAAAGCCTGATTTGTAAGTTCCTCAGCCTTGTCGAGGCATTTATATGTAAG
>JAIKVS010000225.1 GCA_024685535.1 Oscillospiraceae bacterium
GACGAAAAAACCGCGCAGTCACACAAGGCCGCACGGATCATCCGTCTTCGACTACAGTGACAGTATAGTCCGGGTACAACTCTCAGCGTATCTGACTTATCCTGCTTCAGCAGGCATCACAGTGGCCGTCCCGTGGGGATTTGCACCCCGTTCCGCTGCCGGTCTCAAAGGAAGACCGGACGCTTTGCCCCGTGTATTCACTTGCTTAATTAGAATATCAGCAGCAGGATCCAAAATCAAGGGAAAGATTCTGCCGTCAGCATTGCAGTACATGGATCTTCATGAGCCGTTTATCAGATCAGCCGTATGTATGCAGTCCGTGCATCAGGGTGTTTACGCCGGCAAAGGTAAAGAACACTACAAATACTGCGATAAAAAGGAACCAGGCCAGAAAGCGTTCGTTCGATTTACGGCGCAGGCGCAGATGCAGATACAATGCGTAGATTATCCAGGTGATCAGTGCCCATACCTCTTTCGGATCCCATGTCCAGAAAGCCGACCAGGCCTGCTCCGCCCATATTGCTCCGGAGAGGATAACAACGGTCAGAAACAGAAAGCCGAAGGTCACAAGGCGGTAACCAAGGTAGTCCATCTGCTTGAGCATCTTTTCGTCCGCGTTTTCCTTTCTGGAGGCGATTATATATCTCAGACCGGCAGATCCGGCAATAACGAACGCGGAATAGGCAAGCACCGCCGACCCGATGTGCACACCGAACCAGGCACTGCGAAGAGCCGGCATAAGATCCTTTATCTCCATAGGCTGAAGCGCAGCGTATGTCATAATAAGCAGAGCCATAGGCATGGCAACGCTTCTCAGCCATCCGGCCTTCATCTTCATGCTGACTGCAATGGTGAATACAGCGGCGCCAAAGGCAAATGCGTTGGCGAATTCGAACTGGTTTGAAAGCGGAAGCCTTTTTGCGCTGATGCCCCTGACTATGATGAACACCAGGTGCAGGGCGCAGGCAGCCATGAAAATATACCATGCTGCCTTGAGCAGTTTATCTTTTTTAAATGCCGTACCGGTGAACTGGAGCACCACCGATATGGCATACAGGGCGAAAACTGTGAAGAACAGAGCTTTCATTGGCTTTCCTCCTTTTCATCTATCTCAAACCCGCCGAAGCGGTCTGAAAGATCCATCCTCATTCTCTCCGGCCTGGGACCTGCTGCGGTATAGCCTTCGGGAGAAACCTTTATGAATACAGGCTCACAGAAAAAGGTCACATAAAGACCTGCAGTCATCAGCACGAAAGAGAATATGAGCATCGCGTTGATAAAGGGCGGCGTTTCCTTTACCCGAAGTCCCGGATACTCCACCGGCTCATTGAAGCGGAAGACAAGACTGTTTATCTGCAGTTCCTCTCCGGGAAATGCAAGCACAGGCGCATATACTCCGTCGGAGACCGATATCACCTCATAAACAGGGTTTGTGTAATGCCCTGTAACAGATGAAACGAGAGTGATATTTCCGCTGGGATCCTCCAGATAGTCAGGGTAAAGAGCCAGATACCACAGTCCGCTCACACCGTCAAGTGAGAGAAATGACTTCTCGTCAAGAATCATGTCGTCGGAACCGCCGTTATCAAGGTTGGTAACGGTAACAGATCCGGCTGTGCCGTATGTCTGCTGATAAACTTTGTATCTGCCGAATGCGAGAGGATAGTTCACTTTGATATTGCGCTGCTCGCTCGATCTGCCGTCGCTCAGAGTTATGCGGATATTGCTGGAGTAGTCCAGCCTCCCGCTGAGGTCCTCGATGTGAAAATCAAAAACTTCTATCCTTGTTCCGTCCTCCAGCACCACAGACGAGCCGGAGTAGCAGGTATAGTCCTTCACCTGCGGGAGATAAAGGGCGGCGGCGCCGGTGAGGATCACCAGCAGTATTGAAAGATGGGTGATAAAGCTGCCGTATCTTCCGAAGCGGTTTTTGGAATACACAGTGCATGCCGCCATTTGCTCAGCCCTGCAGTGAATGGCTTCCAGATGATCCTCAAGCGCCTGAACGCCTTCCGGACTCAGCCTTACAATTATGGGAAGCAGCGCCGTGCGGACTGATTCATCCCCTGCGGCTTTTGTTACCGAGCGGATCCTCAGCAGGGAGCAGAAAATGAGATTAACACACAGCAGAACGAGAATGACGATGAAATACCAGCTGCTGAAAATGCTGTTCAGCCTGAGGGCCATTATCAGGCCATGCGCAGAGGGGTAGTTCTCCGCATACCAGGCCGGACTGTTCCCCTGCGGGATCACTGTTCCGATTACTGAGAATATCCCTATCAGTATCAGCAGTATTATTCCAAAGCGCATGGAGCGCAGGAAATTAAAAAGTTTCTTCATATCTTACTTTCTGAATAAACAAAAATATCAGATGCCGCCGGCTTGTTATGGCAGGCGGCATCTGACGGATCAGTCAGGTATCGGTAAATTTATTTCTCCCTCAGGATTGCCAAAGCCTGATTTGTAAGTTCCTCAGCCTTGTCGAGGCATTTATATGTAAG
>JAIKVS010000228.1 GCA_024685535.1 Oscillospiraceae bacterium
TATGAGATAGAGGTTGGAAGCCATGCTGTTAGCAGCGATCGCAGCGGAGGACATATGACCGAGGATAGCGGTATGGATCGCGTTGTTCACGCCCCACAGACTCTGAGTGAATATGATAGGCGCACTGACCCTGTAGTAGTCGGATGCGATTTTTTTATCCCAAATCAGAAAATCGCTGAACCTCAGATGAAGGTTCTTTTCTTTTCTGGCAAGGAATAAGAGCAGGATTAGAACCTCAACGACCCTTGCCGCAAGTGTGCCGATGGCAGCGCCCCTTATACCCATGCGCGGTAGGCCGAGATTCCCGAAAATGAGCAGCCAGTTGATACCGCAGTTAATTAGAAGTGTACTCAGAGAAAGATAAAAGGCTATCTTCACCACCTCCGTACACCTGAGAACTGCAAGCAGCATTGTAGTCACACAGAAGAGCGGGTAAGTAAACCGAATTATTCTCAAATAATCGATTCCCTCCGAGATGATCTCGGGATCGTTTGTGAACAGGGAGACGGTCTGTTTCGGAAATACTGAAACTGTTATAAAAAGAACGGTCATGAATATGAGTGCAGTTCGCATAGCGACCGATGCAACTCTTTTTATTGGCTCTGTCCTTTTTGCACCCCAGTATTGTGATGCGATTATAACCATTCCGTCGCCAATGCCGATCAGAATGTTCTGGTATACGAACTGTATCTGGTTTACCGCGGTTGCGCCGGAAAGAGAGGCTTCGGCGAATCTTCCGAGCATTAGGTTGTCGGCAAGGTTTACACCTAGAGAGATAACATTCTGAAGTATAATAGGAAGGCACAGAGCGAGAAACGAGGTGTAGAATTTCTTATCACGTATCATCTGCTTAGCCTCTGATCAAACAATGGATATTTGCTATAATTACAGACAGATGTTTAAGCGTACAGATCATTCAGAGGAGTGGTCAATGCTTCCCCCGCTGCTCAGATCTTTTCCGTCAAGAAGCAGGAGCTTTTCCGCCAGCAAACGGGTGAAGCCTGCCATAACAGCGTTTGTGAAGATCAGATCCTCAGTGGTTGTGCTGGCGCCCTCCGGACTGTCCTTATGGTCAAGTATAGGACCTGCCAGCTGTCTGATCTGCTCGATAAACAAGTAAGCTACGGAACGGTGCCGTGCAGCATATCCTGTATATACTTCCCTCAGCTCTTCTTCCGAAAGGCCTAAGGGGATCAGTTTCTGGATCAGGGCTATACTGAGCGAGTGTTTCAGAGTAAGTATTATTATCAGATACGCTATGTGAGATCTGTAGTACCTGCGCTTGATCGGTTCAGGCATCACTTTGATCCTGACATAGTTGTTTATAGTGGCTGCGGTTATGAACTGTTCTTCTTTAAGCTCCGGGGGGAGATAGTCCAGATATTCCTGAAGGAGCGCAGTCACCTGCTCCATGTAGAGACCGAAATTCGGTATCTCATCCCAGTCCGGAAGCCGGTAGTTCTGCAGGTATTTCTCCCATCTCCGGAGTTTCCCGGCAACCAGAGCTTTATCATATGCCATACTCTATCACCTCATTTAATATTATATCAGAATATCATACATAGCACAAGAAGCATAAATATGACTGCATATTGACATAATTTTGCCCATGCAATATAATAATATTCAATATTAGAAAACTGATATTGAATATTATATAGAAAAGGCAATAAATGAGTTTCTGCATAATGACGGATACCTCAGCCAATCTGCCGACATCCTGGCTGAAAGAGAACAGTATAGCTGCCGTACCCTTTAGTTATTATATCGATGGAAGGGAATACAGGTGTCTTGACACGGCGCTGTTTGACGGGCACAGATTCTATTCATCGATCCGCGAGGGTACTAAAGTCACAACTTCACTTATCAGTCCCTCAGAGTATACAGAATACTTCAGACCCGTCGTGGAGAGAGGTGAGGATCTGCTGTTTATAAGCATGTCCTCAGGTATCAGCGGTTCATTTCAGGCGGCAAGGATTGCAGCTATTAATCTTTGTGAGGAATTTCCAGAGAGAAGTATAATGCTGGTCGACTCCATCGGAGCATCACTCGGTGAGGGGTTTCTTGCGGTAAAGGCTGAAGAACTGCGAAAAAAGGGGAAAAGCATTGAAGAGACCGCAGCTGAGATCGAAAAGATGAAGGTATCGATGTGCCAGGTCTTTACTGTGGATGATCTTATGTATCTGCGTTCTACGGGAAGACTCTCAAATGCAAAAGCGGTTATAGGATCGGTCCTGAATATAAAGCCTCTTCTGAAAGGAGATGAGGAGGGACGCATAGTTTCATTTGCCAAAGCACGCGGGAGACAGCGCTCAATAGAGGCGGTTGCTGCCAATTATGACAGGTTCGTTGCTGATGCTTCGGAGCAGACGATCGGGATCGCTCATGCGGACTGCATGGAAGATGTGGAATACCTTTGTAAACTCCTGAGGAAAAACAATCCTCCGAAAGATATTCTTATAGTGGATTATGAACCTGTGACCGGAGCTCATGTCGGACCGGGAGCGCTTGCACTTTTCTTTTTCGGCAGCACAGAGTTCCGGAGCGAATAAATCGTAAAATAAAGAAAAGGAGATGGTCTGATGAGTGAATACGTGATATTTACAGATTCCGCCTGCGATATACCTGAGGAGATCCTAAGGGAATGGGGAGTGGAATACCGATGGCTGACATATACCTTTGACGGGGAATTCAAGCAGTATTCAAACTACGGGCTTCCCTATCCGGAGTTTTATGACAGAGTAAGGAAAGGCGGAGTGGCAAGAACATCTGCAGTAAATGCCGATGCCTTTCTTGACGGATTCGAATCAATACTTCAGACCGGAAAAGATATTCTGTATATCGGCTTTTCATCAGGCTTGAGCAGCACATATGATGCAGCCTGCATTGCCGCGAAGGAGCTTCTTGAGAAGTATCCCGGGAGAAAAATACGCTGCGTAGATACAAGAGCTGCTTCAGCCGGTTTTGGTCTGCTGCTGTATATGGCGGTGGAAAAGAAAAAGGTAGGGGCGTCTCTCGAGGAAAATGAGCAGTATATTCTGGATAACCGCTTCCATCTTTGCCACTGGTTCACGGTGGAAGACCTGATCTATCTTAAGCGCGGCGGAAGGATCAGCGCCACAACGGCCATTGTGGGCAACATACTCAGTTTCAAGCCGGTAATGCATATGGATGATCCTGGACATCTAATAAACATGTTCAAGGTTAGGGGCAGGAAAAACTCGCTTATTGCTCTTGCTGATAAATACGGAGAGCTTGCGCTCGATCCTTCGGGAGGCACTGTTTTTATCTCGCATGGCGACTGCCTAGACGATGCCCAAAAGCTTGCTGATATGCTCCGCGAGCGATTTGGAGTGAAAGTGGCGAAGATAGTTTATGTGGGACCGGTCATCGGGGCTCATTCAGGCCCGGGGACTATAGCATTGTTTTTCTTGGGGCGCGAGCGCTGACACAGCTGGAAAACTGAAAAACACACCGCTCTGCATTGATTTATGCAAAGCGGTTTTTTTTCATCCGTATGCCGGTTTTTTCCGTCTGTATAGATGTAAGGACCTTACAAAGCAAGGAGGACCCACCATGGAAGATGAATTTATCATTGGGCTGTACTGGTCGAGGAATGAATCGGCAATTGAAGAAACAGCGAAAAAGTATGGAAGCTGCATCAGAGCTGTTGCCTTGAATATTCTCAGGAACAACGAGGATTCAGAAGAGATCGAGAATGACACATATGTGAGAACGTGGAACTCCATCCCTCCTTCCAGACCGAGAGTATTGAAGTATTACCTGACTCGAATAGCCAGGAATCTCTCATTTGACCGTCTGGATTATTTTTCGGCGAAAAAGCGGGAAAGCGATGTATCGGTCCTGCTCGATGAGTTTCAAGAATGTATACCCGATCCTCGGGGAAGTTCAGAAGATATGCTTGAAAAGAAACAGCTTACAGAAATACTGAACGGTTTTCTCGGAGAACTGGAACCGCTGGACTGCTGCCTTTTCATCTCCAGATACTATTATGCGATACCATTGAGGGAAGTTGCCGGTAAATACGGGCTTTCACTGGGAAAAGTAAAGTATTTGCTCCTCAAGACAAGGGATAAGCTGAGAGATAAACTGACGGAGGAGGGCTTTGACACATGAAAGATAAAGCTTATTGCCTGATGGCGCTCAACCGTGCACTTACAGACATAGATGATGGATTTCTTGCCATGGCGGACCTCACAAAAGAGGAGGTTCAAAAAATGCATTATAAACATAACACACGTGGAAAAATCTTCAGAACGGTTCTTATCGCGGCGATCATAACAGCGCTTGCCACCATTACCGCATATGCGGCTTGGAGTATACACTCCGCAAGACAGCAGGAGATAAGGGCTGACCTGAAAATTGAAGAAAACAATGTTTCAAGCTATACGGAGTATGAAATACCGGATGATCAGGCAAACGGACTGGTCCTTCTTTCTTCGGTGAATGACGGACAGCTGCAGCATGTATATGTAAACATCTCACCGGTATCAGAAAAGGAGGCGGCTGCATTCCCGCAGGATGCGCGATTTGCCTGGAACTTTGAAGGAACGGATATAGGTGGATTCGCAGCGCCTCAGCTCCCGGTGGGCGTTTCGCTCTCAGGAGATGGAGAGATCCGTAAAGCTGTGCTGGAAAGCTCGTATGATGAGGAAACCCGGACTATGACGCTGCATTGCTATATCGATAATCAGTTTATGGAAAGCGCGGTATCTGCTCTTGGTACTGAAAGGCTCCCGCTGCAGATACTGATGACAATAGGAGATAATATGCCCAGGTCCTTCGGTCCGGTACTGCTTGCTAAGACTGAAGAACAAAGCAGGTATTTCGATTTCGGACATACTGTATACCATGATGCGGAGCTTGGCATTGATATTGAGATGATCGGTCTGGAACTGACCCCTTTCAGTGCTGTATGGAAAGTCAGCTATGATAAAGCCGGTGATTTTCATAAGCCTGGAGCTGACTGGGAGGCCTATAAGCCGTGGAGCGCGCTCGAAGAGAAGATATGCTGTGATACTGTTATAAGCTTTTCAGACGGTTCTTCGTTCTCGACCGGCGGAGCATTGACTTCTCCTTATGAGGATGGTGTGGTCAGTCTCAGCTGTGGCTGGGGAGAAGCCATCGATGTCAGCGCAGTAGAGAGCATCGAACTGGAAGGCACAGTCCTTTGGACAGCCGGATGATCCACTGAAGGTAATTGAATGCTGGATAATTGTATGTTTTGTAATATTTTCTATACTGGTGAGTATTGGAAGAGCCATTAAAAGCTGTAATAAGCGTTAAGTTATAACATATAAAAAAATAAGAAGTAATACTGCTTCAGTCTTATTTTTTTGCTATTACTAATAGACAAAATAAGTATCTACAAGTCTGCTAAGAGGGATTATTGGCTTCTGTCTGCGGTGAATACAGTAAGCTTGTCCTCATCATGGTAAAACAATGAATCGGATTCACTGGGATAGTTGAATATACCTTCGCCTTTAGGTCTTTTCCTGTATTTGAAAACGGAGGATATCTCTTTGTACCAGGGGGCATATTTGTTTGGCGCGGAGACCAGTCGCCACCCTACACTGTATAATCCGCTTACCTGCGAATTGGGGGGTGATTTGAAATAGAATTTACAGTTTGGAAGTTTTTCCTGTATCTCATATCTTTGATTTTTATCTTTGAGCTTCATCTTGTGCATGCCCATTGCATAGACCTGTTCAAGCTTTTCTAACCCGTATAAAGGTGACAGATCTTTGATTTTACTGCAACTGCTGAAATTCAGAAATCGTAAATTTTTGCAATTTGCAAGCGGTTCCAGACCTGTAAGTTTATAACACTTCACGATTTCAAGCAACTGGAGCTCTGTAGCGCCGGAAAGGGCATCGAGTGTAGTCATTTGGACTTCATCAATGAGAAGTACGCGTATATGCTTCCAGTAAGCAAGAAAGCTTATGTCAGAAAGGCTGCGGTTGTGACCAAGATCTGCAAAAACCACTTCTGTGCAATACTTAAGGTTCTGCACGCCTCCATTGTTGCGCAGTTTTATATAACTGCCGGAGCGTATAATTGTAACATCAGTCAGAGCACTGTAGTATTTTTGCCAATGAACACGCCAGACGATTTTTTTATCAGGAAAATCATCACGGAGTGATGCCATAACCTCGTTATCGACACCGCAGTCGTCCAAAACAAGCCTTTCACATTTATTCAATAGAGGAAGAACTTGCCTGAAAAGATCAATGCCTTCATTTACGATTTTTACTTTTTTATAAATGATTTCACTGTCAGAAGTAGAGATTTTCTTACCAAATAACTCAAAAACACAGTTTATTTCAGCTGTAGGCGCAGCCGAATGAAGAGCAAGAATGCTGCTCAAAGAAAGATGTGTTTTGCCATCGGAGTCTGTCAGTTCAATTGATTTGATATTTGGCAGGCGTCTTAAAAGCTCTGCATATTGCTCTGATTCTATGTCTTCCGCAAATGACAGATTGATGGATTTCAGCTGATTTGAATACTCTTTGCCGTTGAGCATAATCGTGTAAGATAGACCATTTTCTGGAAGAAGTTCAGATATTAAAGCCAGTTGATCCACATCCAGAGAAGTGTGATTCAAAGTAAGTCTCTGTACAGATGAGGCGCGCAGAAACTCAATGAGACGGTCAAATGAATACTCTCCAGGCTCAAGCACAATTCTATTGTCAGAGGAAGAAAGTATTTTACCGTTGCCTATGTCATAAGAAAAGACAATATTCAGATCAGGATATTTTTCGCGGATTTCAGTTATTTCAGCACTGTTCAAAGAAGTATTGGGAAGACTGAGCTGTTTCAGATCAGGCAGATAACGGAGGTTTTCGAGAAGTATGGTATAGATATAATCTTCAGACTCAAGTTCCAGCTTGATTGAGGATGAATCAGCACGAAAACCTCCCAGGTCAACATCATAGTGTACATTGACTTCAGGGTGATCATTTATATATTTTTCTATTTCCGGATAACAGGTGCTGCCGCTCAGGTCAAGACTTACGCCTGAACCATACTGCTCCAGCGACGAAATACTTGAAGCATCTACGGTAGCCGACACTTCCGATGGAATCGATTTTTCAGTTTTAGCAGTGTTAGCGCTTAAGAAAACTATAATAGGGATAAGGAAAACTGCTGTTATTAATACTGTTGCTTTAGCTTTTCCGAAGCTTTTTAAACGGCCTGATAGTGATTTGAGTATTATTGTGATTCGCTCTTTTATCCGTGAGAAAGATAGTTTATCCTTTTTCATAACAACCTCTATGGGTTAATGAAACAAATTGTTTCATTTTAAAACACATAAAAATCAACGTTCGCTTAAATATTTGCCTAATGAATAATAACCTATTCATTTCTGAAAATCAATAATTGCAGAATTGCTCAGGCAATATGAAATAGTATTGTTTTCCGGTACAATCATACTATTCTTATTTTGACGGTAACGTTGAAGAAAGGGAGAATCAGCGTAACAGTTTTTAAACATAAATAGAGGCTTGATATAATATGAAATCGGATGACTTATGGATGTCGTAAATTTTTATGTTTAAATGACAGGATAAAAGTATTATACTGTCTCACATAGAAGTAATCATTGAATGAGAATGAGACATGAATGATCAAAAGCATTTATCAGCACATCTTTCAAAAAAAAATAATGGTGGTTCTGGGAAGAGAATAATCGGGAGTATTCTTATAGAATTCTTTCTAACAGGCTTTTTCCTTTGCATCTTCGCATTGTTTCATCATGTTATCCCCATGATGCGGCCTAAAGTGTCGGAAGCTGTAACTCCGGTGCAGGTGACAGATGTTCAGGCAGCTTCGGCTCAGTCTGTTCCGGATTCAGAGGGGAATGCAGATGTTAACCAGCCTGAAGAAGAACTGAGCAGTGAGAATCCGGAAGGAAAAGTTGAAGAAGCTCCGGTGATACAATGGAGTGAATTGTTTGCTGAGTACTTTACGGAAGAGATCGTTACAACTGAGACTACATACACAAGCCCAAATGTTTCAGTCACAGTTCAGGCTACCATAGGTAAACTTGATGGGCGGCCGCAGCGTTTGTATGTGGCAGATATCTATATTTCGGATATAAACTGCTTTCGTACTGCAGCAGCGTATAACGGGTTTACGGTATACTCAGCTGAAGAGCCGAACAAATTGGACAAAAAGTATGATGCCATCGTGATGATAAACGGTGATTACTGCAATGTACAGAGACAAGGCCTGCTTGTACGGAACGGTTACTTATACTTTTCAGATCCTACGCCAGCGGATATATGCGTCCTGTATTATGACGGGGTTATGGAGACACATGTTGCCGGAACATATGATACCGATGAGATACTGGCACGTTCCCCTTATCAGATCTGGCGTTTCGGACCGGCACTTTTGGATGAGAACGGCAGGGCAAGAGAGGAATTTGAAGATACAAGGGTACTGCAGGCTTTCCATCCCCGCACTGGCCTGGGTTACTATGAACCTGGTCATTACTGCTTTGTTGTTGTGGAGGGAAGATATAATGATACTGCAGGGATGGATATGAAGCTGTTTGCAAAGCTGTTTGAAAGTCTGGGTTGCACCGCGGCATATAATATGGACGGAGGAGCTTCTTCGGTTATGACTTTCAACGACAGAGCAATAACACGGCAGAGCAGTCAGCGGGGATTGGGTGATATTATTTATATATGCGAGCCTGATGTGGAATTCCCGCCAAACAATTGATATGGCTCTCCAGAAAAGAGGAAATATAAATGGGCATATTTAAAAGGATAATTACTCACATATCGATTGCTCTGTGTTTGGGATTGGTAGTTATAACTGTTTTGGACGGGTTCAATCCCATGATGTCGTTTCTCACAAGCAAGCCTTCAAAACTGTATATTTATGCGACATGTGCTTTTTGTGTAATTAACGGTGTTATAACACTGATCATGCTGCTTACCTCTTCTGACTGTAAAAAGCAGTAAAGACGCAAACATTCTGAAAAAGAGACCGGGACACTTTTACAGTGACCCGGCCTCTTTTCATGCTGTATAAATATTTTGAAAAGCAAAGCAGTTTAGAGCCATTTTTTCTTTTTGAACCAAAGAATGCAGCCTATTACTATCGAGATACATACGGCTATAACGATGGGATAGCTTATTCTTGATTCAAGTGACGGCATGTACTTGAAATTCATGCCGTACCAGCCTGTTATCAAAGTAAGTGGGGTGAATATGGTTGTGATCACAGTGAGCAGGGTCATTATCCTGTTTTGTTTCTCATCGATCCGTGTCTGTATCAGTTCCCTGAGCTGAACTGTGTAGTCACGAAGATTCGAAACAGTATCGCGGAGCCGTTCTACACGCTGTGTGAAAAGTCTGAAATAACGTATGTTGTCATCTTCAAAGAATCCATTTTCATTTTCCTGCAGTTCCTGGCCAAGGTCTATCAGACGGCCGTAGTGCAGGTGAAGATCAAGCAGCATCCCGCGGACCGTATTCAGTTTGGAAAGCGATTCCGAAGTGTCATCAGACAGTATCTCATCCTCCATCTTATCAAGCGACTGCTCCAACTTTTCGAGCATTTCGAGATCCTGGCTGATTATCTGCTCGAGAAAATCATAGAGAAAGCGCTCCAGACTGGGCATCTGAGTTTTTTTATTATTAGATACCTCTCCGATTATCGTTTCTGCAAGACCGGTATCATCTATAAAGACTATTCCTTTTTCATTCAAGGCAAATGAAAAGCAGCCGGTGATTTCGGGAGAATAGCTCATTTCCGGTATCGCGATGCTTCCCGTGAGTGAATCGTAATTCACAAACGCTCTTGTTATCGGCACAGTTGGAGCATCAAGATCCTGATCGATTTCAGGCCCCATATTGAAAGAGCTCTTTTTTTCTGCCCATTCGTTCCAGGTGACAACGGCGGCATACGGCGCTGTGCCTGAAAGGACTTCATCACCTGTACAGGGGATCAGCGTCTCTCTGATGAGATAATACATTTTTATACTCCTGCATATCATTTTAACGGGAAATAGTATATCAAAGCTGCTTTTATAATTCAATACAGGTGAAAATGACGATTGTCAATAAATAACGGACTATGCAGGAAAGGGTGTCTTCCTGTATGGTCCGGGATTTGCAATACGTTTATATTTAATTATAAATAGCAAATAAGACGTCAGCCTTTGCCTTTCTCCTTGGAGCGCTTATCGTTTATAATCTTCATTTCAGCAGCGGTTACTTCCGTTACTCCATGTTCCTTTGCCCATGCGACACAGCCT
>JAIKVS010000229.1 GCA_024685535.1 Oscillospiraceae bacterium
CCCAGCGTAGCGATTATGCCTCCCGATACCTTTTTCAGCTTATAACCGACAAAAGTGGCTGTATTGACAGCAATCACACCCGGAGTGCACTGTCCTATTGCAAAATAATCCAGGATCTCTTCTTCAGTCACCCAGCCTTTCTTATCAACGAGTTCCCGCTGGAGCATGGGGAGCATGGCATAGCCTCCTCCGAAGGTGCAAATCCCTATCCGGAAGAACGTTATAAACAGATCAAGCAGAAACGGCAATATCGAACCCTTCTTTCAATTGGTGATCCTTTAGGAATTATAACCACCTTCTTCGGACTCAGTCAATACCGGCAGCCTATGAAAAGATTATCTATTGACATATGCCCCGGCCGGTGATAATTTATATGCAGAACAGCTGAATAGATCTGCAGGGCAAGAACAGACCTGAAATAGAGACGGAATCGTAAACAGTATAACAGTATCGGACATAGGGCAGGGAATCAGAAGCAAAGAAGGGAACCATGGTTTGTAACGGGCCCGTTTTTTGTGCGATACTGAGGAGTTTCTCCGGAGGGATCGCGCTTTTTGTTTTGCTGATCTGAGAGTGTTTAAACAGAATTATTTTAAAAAAGGAGTATGAATCATGAACAGGATCGAAACAGGAAAAGTCTACACGGCAGTAAGACAGAGGAGCGGGAGCAGCGCAAACGGCGAATGGGAGCTCCTTGCTACTCAGGACGAAAGGGGAAACAATGACATTGCGGTGTTTGTGGTGAACACACCAAGCAATGTGGCAGAGGGCGGTAAATTCAGAATAGAGAAGATCGTCAGTGTATCCTATGGCAACAAGAAGGACAGTTCCGGGAACTGGAGAGCATCTGTGTCCGTAAACGCCGAGGTCAGCCCGGTAATGACATATGACGAGTTCTCTCAGCTGCCTACGGAGGAGGAAGACGGGGACCTCCCCTTCTGAACCTGTTACAGAGCACCGGCAGTCTTACGGCTGCCGGCTTTGTTGACATATGAACGGCTTTCATGTAAAGTAATCCCAAACCGCCCGGAGGAAAAGCCTTGAAATTTCTTAAGATCGAAGCTGTTGACCATGGAGAGTTTCTCCACAGATATAACATTCATTATGAGGAAAAAGACGGGTCAGAAAAGGTCTATGAGATGGTCAGCCGGGATGGCGGCATTCTGTCGCTGAATGATCTGATCTCTCATAAGCCTGATGCGATAGTTGCCGTGATAACTGACAAAGCTGACGAGCATCTTCTTCTGCTGCATGAATTCCGTCTGGAACAGGGTGAGGCAATATACGGTCTGCCCGGCGGACTTATCGAGGGCGATGAAAGTCCGGTCGCGTGTCTTTCCCGTGAGCTTATTGAGGAGACAGGTCTCAGGCTGACGGAGGTTACCGAAATGCTGCCACCGTCACCGTGCTGTGTCGGGATAAGTAATGAAAGCGCCGTTTGTATATTCGGCCATGCCGAAGGTAAAATAAGTCCCTCCGTCAGCGGTGACGAAGAGATAGAAGCCCGCTGGTTTTCACGCGATGAAGTCATGCGTCTTCACAAAACTGAAAAATTCGGTTCATGGGCTATGGCGTTCAGCTGGATCTGGGTTCACGGCAGACTTCCCGGTTAAAAACAAGCATTGAAAAAGGCGATACCCGCACATTTGGGTATCGTCTTTTTTCAATGTCATCAATATCAACAATACTGATATATGCTTTTTATTCATATTTTAATAATCTTATTGCAAATATTGCAATTTATCCTGCCGTTTGATATAATTTTTTTGATAAACTAAGAAAGTAAAAAGGGGGGTCGCCATTGTATCAGCCGAAAAGTCTTCATGAAATCAGGGTATACCACAGCAAGATAATAATGTCGACATTGAGGCAGAACGGTCCTATGACGAAAAACGATCTGGCTCTGAAAACCGGGCTGAGTCTGTCGTCTGTAACAAATATCCTCAAGATACTCACAGACCGGGAACTTGTAACTCTCGGTGACAAGATCGATTCCTTTGCCGGCAGACCGGCGACATATATCGTTCCGGTGCTCGATGCGGTGTATTCCGTTGGCATTGAAGTAAGCCAGTACAGCGTGAGATTCGTTCTGATGAATCTGGGCGAGCCCATTCTGGCAAAGGAAAAGCACGATGCATTATTTGAAAACAGTGATGCCTACTGGGACGCCATACATGAATGGCTGGAAGCTTTCATCGATGCCAACAATGTCGACCGCGGCAAGCTTGGCGGAGTAGTTCTTGCAACAAGGCTTGCAGTAAGCAGCGGTGAACGTATAGGCAATATCCCCGTCCTGCTTGACAGGTCGGCCGAGATGATAGACACGGAAGCACTATGCAGAAAATTTGAAGAGTATAATTTTGATGTTGCCCTAAACACTAAGATCGCCGGTGCCATTTACGGCCTTTGGGAATCAAAGGATCTTCCCGATTACGTATATCTTTCCGTGGATTCGACCATCGGCGGCTGTGTGGTCAGGAACTATGAATCCGTCAATATCTATGACCTGAGTGATAACTTCGGGCATATGATTGTTCATCCGGGCGGTAAGCGCTGTTCATGCGGCCGTACCGGCTGCCTTGAGACCCAGTGCACTGCATCCGGACTTTATATGCGTTTAAACTTAAGCAGTCTGGATGAATTCTTCACAGAACTTGAAAACGGGAACGAAGACTGTGCAGCCAGATGGGAAACTTATCTGGATGATCTGTGTGTTGCGCTGAACAACCTTTACATGTCATATGATATGGACATAGTAATCGGCGGCACGATGGCGCAGTATCTTGACAGATACCGTGAAGAGATCGACCGGCGCGTATTTGCGGATTATGCTCTGTTCCCGGTAAAAAGGAAACTGATATTTGCCCATAACGGCGAATACGCTGCTGCCATAGGAGCTGCAGCAGTTGTAATTGAAAAATTCATAGCCAAAAAAATCAGCTAAAATTTGGAGGTTTTGATTTGATTACTTTAAAGATCGACGGCAAAACTGTTTCAGTTCCTGAGGGTACTTCCGTACTTGAGGCAGCACTTCAGAACGGGATATATATCCCGCATCTGTGCCATCATCCGGACCTGCCCGATCTTGCCTCCTGCAGACTCTGTATCGTTGAGTATGACGGCATCGAT
>JAIKVS010000230.1 GCA_024685535.1 Oscillospiraceae bacterium
TCCTAATGTTATTCCGAAAGGTTATATATTTGTTTTATGCCGGACAAAAACACTTGCCAGTTCCGAACATCCATCGGCGGTCAGGCCCTCATAGAAGGAATCCTGATGCGCGGGCCGAAAACACAGGCAATAGTCTGCCGCACAGCTGAAGGGCTGGTTGAAAAAACCGAAGATTTAAAATTCATAAAATACAGGTATCCGGTTTTGGGTCTGCCTCTTATCAGAGGCTGCGCCACATTCATCGATTCTCTGGTCAAAGGCATGCAGGCTCTCACGTATTCAGCCGGCCTTGTTCCTCCAGAGGAGCAGGGTGAGCCAGATAAGCTCGACAAATGGATTGAAGATCACTTTCCGGAAGATAAAGCCCAGAAGCTCATGATAAGCTCCGCAGTTGTAATCGGCACAGCTCTGGCTCTCTTTCTCTTTATTTTTCTCCCGACATTTCTTACAGGCCTGATCCCTTCCCTCAAGGGGAATTATATAGCGAGAAACCTGTGCGAAGGTGCGTTGAAGATAATTATCCTGCTGGCTTATATGAAGCTCAGTTCAAATGTGAAGGATATAAAACGCGTTTTCTCCTATCACGGTGCTGAGCACAAGACCATATTCTGTTATGAGCACCGGCTTCCGCTCACTGTAGAAAACGTCAGAAGAGAATCGCGTTTCCATCCCAGATGCGGCACCAGTTTTCTGCTGGTCGTAGTCGTTGTCAGCATTCTTGTTAACTCTTTCGTGCACGTTGATAACACCTTTCTCCGTATGCTCTGTCATCTGCTTCTGCTCCCTGCCGTTGTCGGGATATCATACGAAATAAACAGGTGGTGCGGCAAGCACGACAACATCATATCGTCCATACTGTCAGCACCCGGAAAATGGCTTCAGCGGATAACCACCAATGAACCTGACGATTCAATGATCGAATGCGCCATCCGCGCACTCGAACTTGTGATTCCCGAAGAAGAGGGCTCCGATATCTGGGGCAGTTAAACTTATATGAAAACCTATAATGACATTTACATCCAAATAAGAAATATGCTTCGGAACGCAGGTATAGAAACCTATTCCCAAGAAGCGCGGCTTATAGTTTCCAGCGTTTCGGGAAAGAACCCGCAGGAGTTTCTGCGGGATCTCCGGCTCTACACCAGTCCCAGCCTTGAAAAAAAAGCCGTGGAGAGCGCTGAAAGACGTATTGCCGGGGAACCTATAGCTTATATACTCGGTGAATGGGAGTTCTACGGTCTGCCTCTTTATGTTACTAAAGACGTTCTCATCCCGAGAGCAGACACTGAAATTATAGTCGAAGCGGCAGTGGATCTGCTGACAGGCAGCAAAATGGACGCCAGGATACTTGATCTGTGCTGCGGGAGCGGATGCATAACCTGTGCTGTTGCTCATGAACTTCCTGCTTCCAAGATAATTGCCGTGGATATAAGTCATGCGGCGCTTGAAATCTGCAGAAAAAACATTGCACTTAACCGTCTCAGTTCAAGAGCCATTTGCATGCAGGCAGACGCAACCATGAATCCTCCGGCAAGCCTTGGCGCATTTGACATGATCATATCCAACCCTCCCTATATCGCCAGTTCAGAAATAGCGGAACTCGACAGTTCCGTGAGAGATTATGAACCCGTCTGGGCACTTGACGGTGGAGAAGACGGTCTACGGTTTTACAAAGGCATCATAAAATACTGGAAATCTCTTCTGAAAGAAGATGGATGCATTCTGTTTGAGGTAGGCGAAGGCCAGGCGGAGACAGTCGGAGAGATGCTTCTATCCGCAGGATTCAGATCAGTCAGTTACAGAAAAGATACCCTCGGAACAGACAGAGTGGTCATCGGCAGCTACTGACAGGAGCACGTTTTAAGTCAATAATTTTAAAGGAGATATATAACATGGCAGAAAAGAAAAAGGTCACAGTATCAGCAACAACGGCAGATGAATCAGACAAGAAGAAAGCTCTTCAGGCTGCCATAGCAAGGATCGAGAAGGATTACGGCAAAGGCACTATCATGCGGCTTGGTGAAGATATCCAGGTCAATGTTGAGGCCCTCTCAACAGGTTCATTGAATCTTGACCTCGCTCTGGGAGTCGGCGGTGTGCCCAGAGGGCGCATCGTGGAGATCTACGGACCTGAAGCATCAGGTAAAACCACTCTCGCGCTCCATGTTGTGGCCTCATCCCAAAAAAACGGCGGCGTAGCCGCATATATCGACGTTGAGCATGCTCTGGAACCTGCATATGCCCAGGCTCTGGGCGTTGACATCGACGATCTGCTCATTTCCCAGCCGGATACCGGTGAACAGGCTCTTGATATTGCTGAATCTCTCGTCAGATCCGGAGCTGTTGACGTGGTGGTCGTGGACTCGGTTGCAGCACTTATTCCTCGTTCCGAACTCGAAGGCGAAGTCGGCGACACAGTAGTCGGCGCTCTGGCAAGGCTCATGTCTCAGGCGATGAGAAGGCTTGCCGGTGCGATCTCTAAGAACAACTGCACTGTGATATTCATCAATCAGCTGCGTCAGAAGATCGGCGTGATGTACGGAAATCCTGAGACCACTCCTGGAGGACTTGCGCTCAAATACTACGCATCGGTCAGACTTGACGTCCGCCGCATTGAGACGATAAAAGTAAACGGAGAAAACATCGGAAGCCGTACAAGAGTAAAGGTAGTGAAGAACAAGGTCGCTCCCCCCTTTAAAGAAGCGGAGTTCGACATAATATACGGCGAGGGCATTTCACGTATAGGTGAGATAATCGATATGGCCGTTAAGCTTGATATAATCGAAAAAGGCGGAGCCTGGTTCACAGTCAACGGCTCACGTATACAAGGCCGCGACGGTGTAAAGGAATACCTTAAGAACAATCCGGAGATCTGCGAAGAGATTGAAAAGCAGGTGCGTGAAAACGCTGATAAGCTGACTCCAAGGGGCAGAAAGGCCGCTGCAGCACAGCCTGCCGCCAAGCCGGTGGACATCAGCGCCAGCGATTTTGAAGAATGACAGTTTCCGCGATAAGGAAGCTTTCCTCTGAGCGATATATCGTTTGCTTCGGCGAGCAGGAGATCAAAACCACAGCCAATGTTATCGCGCAGTTCCGCCTTTATGAAGGCCGTGAACTGAGTGAAGAATCTCTTGAAGAATTCTCAGGTGAATCGGCGCGTGCTCTCTCAAGAGAGCATGCGCTTGAAATACTGTCAAGGCGGCAGATGTCCGAAAGGGAGCTCCGTAAGAAACTTACGGAAAAAGGCTATGATGAAGCCACAGCCCTGTACTGCTGCAACTGGCTGACAGAGAGGCACTTTCTCGATGATTCCGAATATGCGAAACTTCTTGTGAGGCATTATATATCAAAAGGCTACGGTGCAGGACGGATCCGTTCGGAGTTTGTCAGAAGAGGCATATCTAAAGATCTCTGGGAAGAAGCGCTAGATGAGGCACCTGACGAGAGTGAGAAGCTCTCTGACCTGCTGCAAAAGAAACTGAAGGGAGACCTTTCAAAGGAGAACATCAGAAAAGTATCGAATTCCCTGTTCAGACGCGGTTTTTCATGGGATGAGATACGATCCGCCGTCAATGCTCTCGGCAGCGATGTCGACTGATATTCCCGCAACTTAATCATATGAACAAGACATTTGCACTTATTTCGCTGGGATGCGCAAAAAATCTCATAAACAGTGAACAGATGCTTTATCTTCTTGATGAAGCCGGATACAGCCTTGTTCCATCACCGGACGGTGCAGATCTGGTTATAATCAACACCTGCGGTTTTATCGATGATGCCAAAAGCGAGGCAATTGATACGATCCTCGAAGCGGCAGAACTCAAGAAGGCCGGAAAGCTGGGAGCGATCATCGTAACAGGCTGTCTTGCCGAACGCTATAAAGATTCTATCATCGATGAACTTCCGGAAATCGATGCCATACTCGGTGTAGGCAGTTATGCCGATATCGTTGAAGCTGCTGATGCCGTTTGCATCGGATCAAAGCTTGATCTGTTCCGTGATAAGAATGCCGACATAGATGAGATACCGCGTGTGATAACGACCGGTCCGGGCTGGGCTTATCTGAAAATCGCAGAAGGCTGCAACAATTACTGTGCTTTCTGTGCCATACCTTATATCCGGGGCAGATACCGTTCAAGGAAGATGGAGGACATTCTGGATGAAGCAGCTGAACTCGCTGCTTCAGGAGTTAAGGAACTTATAGTGATCGCCCAGGACATCACCAGATACGGTACCGACATCTATTCCAGACGCAGTCTGGCGAAACTTTGCAGAGAACTTTCCAAGATAGAGGGTATAGAATGGATACGACTTCATTATCTCTATCCCGAGGCATTCGATGAAGAGCTCATCAACGAGATAGCGGAAAATGAAAAAATCGTTAAATATCTGGATATCCCCATACAGCACATCAACAACAGCATTCTCAAAAAAATGAACCGCCGCGGAACCGGCGACGATATCCGGGCGCTCTTCACAAAACTCCGCGAACGAATACCTGGACTTGTACTCCGGACAAGCCTGATAACCGGGCTGCCGGGAGAGGGAGAAGACGAATTCGAGGAGCTCTGCGCTTTTCTCAGGGAATACCGTATAGAGAGAGCCGGTGTTTTTCCGTTTTCACCTGAAGAAGGTACTCCGGCTGCAGAAATGGAACATGTCGATGGAGATGAAGCCAGACGGCGCGCTGATCTCATAATGCAGATCCAGGCACCGATAATGGATGATTTCTGCAGCAGTTTCATTGGGAAAACAACAAAAGTTCTCTGTGAATACTACGACGATGAATCAGAATGCCTCGTCGGCAGATCCTATGCGGATTCACCTGATATAGACGGAGCAGTGTTTTTCAAAGGAAACTGTGCCGAAGGCGAAATGACTGATGTCATTATCACCGGTGCAGAGGACGGATATCTTACAGGAGAACAGCTATGCTGAAAACAACTGCAAATAAGATAACCATGCTGAGGGTGGTGCTGGTTCCCGTTTTCATGGTGCTCGCCTATTCGGGATCGCTCACAGCCGCATTCATCGTTTATGTGGTCGCCTGTCTTTCGGACTTTGTGGACGGCTATATCGCCCGGCATTATAACCAGACTTCGGATTTCGGGAAGTTTGCAGATCCTCTTGCAGATAAGATGCTGGTGGTTGCCGCGCTGTGCTTCTTCACAGATAAGGGCCAGATGCCGGGATGGATAGTGGCTGCAGTCGTTTTCAGAGAGTTTGCAGTCTCCGGGCTAAGGCTCAGCGCCGCAGTCAAGAACCGGGTGATAGCAGCAGCATGGTCCGGGAAGATCAAAACAGCCTGTACAATGGTCGGTCTCGGTGCAATGATGCTTTTCCCAAAAATCAAAGCAGTCAATACTGCAGTAAGCATAGTAATTCTTATCACTACGCTCTATTCCGGAGTCGAATACTTTATTAAGAACATCGATATCCTGAAAGATTAATACAAAGAAGGTTCAATCATGAAGATCTATAATTCTGCTTCAAGGAAAATTGAAGAATTCATTCCTAACCATCCCGATATACTTAAAATGTATACCTGCGGGCCTACTGTTTATCACTTTGCGCATATAGGCAATCTCCGTTCCTATATAATGGAGGATGTTCTGGAAAAGTATCTGCGCTTTTCCGGTTATAACGTTAAACGCGTTATGAACATCACTGACGTTGGTCACCTTACAAGCGACGCCGATGAAGGCGAAGATAAAATGCTCAAAGGTGCAAAGAGAGAGCACAAAAGCGTAATGGAGATCGCGAGATTCTACACCGACGCTTTCTTCTCAGACTGTGCGAAGCTGAATATAAAAACACCGGATGTGGTCGAACCCGCCACAAACTGCATAGATGATTATATCCGGATCATCTCGAAGCTGATGGATACCGGGTATGCCTACTTTGCAGGCGGCAACGTATACTTTGATACATCAAAGCTCGAGCGCTATTATATCTTTAACGACTTCAACGAGGAGGACCTTGCAGTAGGTGTTCGCGAAGGTGTTGAGGAAGATACAAACAAACGCAACAGGAATGACTTTGTTCTATGGTTCACCAAATCCAAATTTGAAGACCAGGCTCTCAAATGGGATTCTCCGTGGGGGACCGGCTATCCGGGCTGGCATATCGAATGCTCCGGCATCTCCATGAAGCAT
>JAIKVS010000147.1 GCA_024685535.1 Oscillospiraceae bacterium
GGCTGAGATAGTATTCCCCGAACTGAGAAACACCCTGCACATGGTCAACATGTCCGTGAGTCATGGCAACAGTCAGAGGTTTATCCGTAATTGATGCAACATATCCTTTCAGGTCCCCGATACCGGTCCCGGTATCCACCAGCAGTGCCTGTTCTTTACCGACCGCAAGATACATGCATTCGCCTGTTGCTCCGTAAATGCGTGTGATACTGTCCAATACCTTTTTGCTTTTAAAAAAGCTCTTCATCGAAAACTATCTCCTTCTGTAGATTAGCTTCGGCCTGTAGAACTCGAATATCACGGCATCGCGACCCTTTTCATTCCGTGTTTCATGGGATGTCCAGCCCACGTTCATCGCGCCCAGAGCAAGACTCAGGTTGATTGATGCGGGTCTTTTCCCGATCTTGTACGCTATGAACTGCGGTCTGCATATGAAGTTTATCATACCCCTGCTGAGAAGAAATGCTGTGAACTTAGATGTCTGGCCTTCATATTCTTCTTTTGGCGCAGAAAGAAGTCCTCTGAGGAACTCTTTCGCATGGAAGCGGAACCAGGCAACGATCATGGGGTTAAAACTCTCGATACATACTTCCCCGTTATATTTTCTCAGCATCTCACATGTTTTTTCGCACAGCTCCTTATTGCTCCTGCCGTTTTTGAGCTCTACTATGAGGGGACCTCTGCCCCTTATAACAGCCAGCACATCGGAAAACAGCGGTATCTTCTCTTCCGTGTCGAGAAGACTGAGGTCGCGGAGTTCGGCATAATTCAGTTCATCTACTCTGGCATCGATGCCGCAGACTCTGTTGAGAGTATCATCGTGGAAAACTACCACCTGTCCGTCCTTAGAAAGCTGGACATCAAGCTCTATGCCGTATCCCGCTTCCGCAGCCAGGTCAAAAGCCTTGAGCGAGTTTTCCGGGACTGATCTGTCTCTGGAATGGAGTCCGCGATGTGCGAAGTTCCTGTTTCTGAAGGGTTCTTTCTGTCTTCTGTCGGCTCTGCCCGGGGCAAGGATGAAAACCGGCAAGGCAACGGCACATGCCGCAGCACCTCCGAGTTTCCATAGATCCTTTCTGTCCATTTCCCCGAGTTTATCTATTCCTTTTACCGCACCTTTATAAAGCAGGTTTCCCGCTGCTCCGGCTGTTTTTATAGCAGCCCTGCCGGCAAGACGTGCGCTTTTCAGCAGAGTTTTCCCCATCCCGGCAGCGATTTCAGCTATCTCTTTCTTTTCTTTTGCCATTGTTCTGACCTCCGAAAAACATTGCGTTGAACATGTTATTTGATATTTTATCACCTGTGAGGAAATGCGTCAATTTTCCAGTTGCCCGAGGGTCTGAAATATTGTAAAATCTGAACATAAAGATATAGTGCACAGAAAGGAATGATCTTATGGAATTGAAGCTGAATTATAAGCGTACAGCCCTAATCGGCTTCGCATTTTTCGGTATACTGCTTCTTTGGCAGGTGTATGACTCCTGGTGCCCCACCTTCCTTACGGATATCTTTGCAAAGACATACTACGGAATGACTTCCGCAGAGCTCAAGGCGAGCGACCCCGACAAGATACTGAATGTGCAATGGATCGTCGGGATCATAATGGCCTGCGACAATCTTGCAGCGCTTATCCTGCTCCCTATCTTCGGGAATCTTTCGGACAGGACTAAATCCCCTATAGGCAAACGTATGCCGTACATTCTGATTGGCACATTTGTCTCCGCCGTTGCTTTTCCGTTCATCCCGCTGTTTTTCCATTACAACAATATCGGCGGCATGGTATGCATGATGGCGATAGTGCTTATCTTCATGATGATGTACCGCAACCCCGCCGTTGCACTCATGCCTGATATAACCCCAAAACCTCTGCGTGCCAAAGCAAACGGCATCATAAATATCATGGGATACTTCGGCGGTGCCTTTGCGACAGTGGTCGGACTTGTTTTCGTCCTGAGCTCCTATATCAACGCTCCCTCCGCTGAACGCAACATCTGGACCATTGAGCTTCCTTTTATCATTGCCTCTGTCCTTATGGTCATATCCGCACTGGTGCTGTTCAAGACAATCCGTGAAAACGAGCTTGCAGAACAGCTTAAGGACGAACTGGAAGAAGGCGAGCGGCTTGCTGCTGTAGCTACCCCTATAGATGACGACAAACCAATGAGCAGTGAGAACCGCAATATGCTTCTAGCTATCCTAGGCGCTGAGTTCCTCTGGTTCATGAGCGACAATGCTCTCGGCACATATATAGGAAACTACGTTATCTACTATCTCAAATCCGCTTCGAGTGCCACCATGATACTGACGATACTCGGCGGTCTCGCTTCCGTGCTTGGTTTTGCCATAGCCGGTGCAATAGCTGAAAAGATCGGGCGCAAGTGGACGATATCCTCCGGCCTGATGGTCACATTTATTGGTCTGATCATCATGTGCTTCGTCCGCCCGACTCAGGTGGTGCAGGCCTCAGCCGCCCACGGTGAATTCACGTTCCCGACGCTTCTCTATGTTGTGTGGGCTCTCAAAGGCTTCGGCATGGCTCTTGTACACAACTGTTCATTCCCGATGGTCGTTGAACTGTGCTCCGCAAAAAAGATCGGGAAATTCACCGGATTCTACTATGCTGCCAGCATGTCCGCCCAGACTGTCACTCCTGTTCTGCTCGGTCTTGTGCTGAAGGCTGCCAGCGCATGGCGTGCACTGCCTGTATATGCCTGCATACTCACGCTTCTCAGCTGCACTGTATTCTCCTCACTGGTTAAGAACATAAAGGCAAACAAAGTAGCAAACACTGTCGGCCTCGAAGCTCTCGGCGAAGATGACTGAACTCTTGCACTGAGAATAATAAAACGGAGAAGGGCGCTTACCCTTCTCCGTTTTCTGCATTTTAAAGTCACTTTATTCCTGCTTTGAGACTATCTCATCATATTCGGGCATCATCTTTGTGTTTATGGTCTCAAGAAAACCATTGAACTGCTTAAGTTCCTGTTCACTGTAGCTTTCGCCCATCCTATTTATCATTTTATCTATATAAGCTCCCATAAGAGCTCTGTAATTATAGTATTTCTGCGAAAGGATGAGGTGGTACTCACGTCTGTCAATAGTGGAGTTCTGTTTTTCCAGATACCCTTTCTTTATCAGGCTGTTCACCTTATAAGTCGCATTTGACTGGGAAATATTGAGGAAATCCGCAAACTGGCCGATGGTTGGCTCACCCAGTATGTCGATCACTTCAACGGAAAAAGCCTCCATCGCCGAAAGTGATCCTTCCCGTTCGCGGATAACCCCGAAAATATCGTGGTAAAACAGGAGTCTCATCTTGTGATATATATCCAGAAAGTTCTTTTCAACTTCATCGATGTTTTTCATTTTCACACACTCCTCTCAACGGTCAAGAATATGTTCAAATCCTTTAAATAAATAGTACACCTTTTAATTTGATTTGTAAATTGAAAAAACTAAAAATCCGTTGAAAATACTAAGGTCCGCGTCTTTTGACGCGGACCTTGTATATTGTTCGAAATATTACTTGAGACCGTATTTCTTGTTGAATTTATCAACACGGCCGCTGGTATCGACCAGCTTCTGCTTACCGGTATAGAACGGGTGGCATTTTGAGCAGATTTCAACAGTGATGTTCTGCTTTGTAGAGCCCGTCTCAATAACGGCGCCGCAGGCACACTTGATCGTGGTCGGCTTATAGTTGGGATGTATTCCGTCTTTCATTCGAAGTTCTCCTGTATCATCAAAGGCTGTCTTGATTGTGCCCGAAAAGGCATAGTTACAAGACGCAAAAGTGAATATATCACAGGGTATGCCATTATGCAAGCTTTTTTTACATTTCTGCCGCCAGTTTTACTTCTTTTCCTGCCGCAAGGAAAAACAGAATGCACTCTTTTACCTTTTTCCCGCATATCCTTGAAAGCGCATGGGCATATGCCGCAAGCTGCCCGCGGTAGTATTCTGCACGTTCAGAAATTTCCTCTTCTTCAAATACCCTGTCTGTTTTATAGTCCACTATTACAAGACCGCCATTCTCTTCAAAGAAGCAGTCTATAACTCCCTGCAGCAAGATCTTTTCCTCAGATCCTGTATCGAAAAACCTTGATGCATCAGCAAGGATCGAGAATCTGAACTCTCTCCTTAATCTGCCGGCCATTCCGGCTTTTATCATTCTTCTGCCGATATCTGATCCGAACAGTCTTAGAACAGTGTCCGGTTTTATTGCCTCAGCCTGTCTGTCCGTAATGAACCCTTCGTTCTTCAGTCTCCCGATCTCTTCGATAACGGAACCGGTATCCGTGGTTTTACTGAGATCGATGTGCTGCAGGAGCAGATGGGTTGCAATTCCCTTCTCAGCCGCGCTCAGAGGAGTATCCGATCTGCCGAAATCAGGAAGGGGGAACGCAGCCGTCAGATCATCGTACTGCGGAAGCAGCTGCTGTGCTTCGTCGTCCGCAGTATCCATTCCTTTAAGCTCTGTCGCTGTGATCTTGGATGGCAGTTCTGTATCCTGCTGATACGGATATTTCATGCTGAGATTTTCCCTGAGGATCATCTCCAGTCTGGTAACTTCTCCGGCATCCGGTTCGGGAATGTCAACGGAGCTGTCTTCCCCTGCATCAGCATTATGTGCTTCAAGGTGCACAACTTTTCTGTCAAAAGTCGCCCCGCCTTCTGCGATCGATGCCGCGGTCATCCATTTGAGATGCGAATCATAGGATGCAAGCAGCTCAGGCTCCGGAACAGATTCGGAAACATCTCCTCTGATGTTATTTATGAATTCATCGGCGTCTTTAACCGTCCCTGTTATTATCAGCTTCTCCTTAGCTCTTGTGAGTGCAACATAGAGAAGTCTCATTTCCTCAGAGAGGTTCTCCCGGGCGATTTTTCCGGCAACAGCGGATCTGGCGGCAGTCCTGCAGCGTATTTTCCGGTCGGGATCCACAAGCTCTGAACCAAGCCCAAGGTCCGGGTCTAAAAGTACTCTTCCTTTTGTATCCTCCGTATTGAAGCGTTTTCCTGTGCCGCACAGAAAAACCACCGGGAACTCCAAACCTTTCGACTTATGTATGGTCATAACGGTCACTCCGCTGCCCGCTTCTGTGGATGGCTCTCTTTTTGCACGGCGTTCCAGCCAGCCTATAAAAGCATGCAATCCTATATAGTCGCTCTCCTCAAACTCAGCTGTGCTTTCGATAAAACTGAGAAGCCTGTCTCGCCGGCGCGCACCGTCTTTCATCGCGGAGGCCACAGCGAGAAGATCATTGTCGCAGATTATCTTCCATACAAGCTCCGAAACCGGCATGCCCGGGGCAATATCCCTCAGTCCCTTCAAAATATCAAGGAAGTTTCTGCATTTCTCATCTGTAAGTGCAGCTTGCTTCAATGCATCAAAGATGTCCGAATCCTTATTCGAAGCCCTTATCGCAGCAAGCTCATCTGCCGTAAAATTAAATGCCGGTGACCTCAGCACCGCAAGCAGCGGCACATCCTTATGAGGATTGTCAGTTATCGAGAGCATATTCACTATGAATGCGGTCTCCGGTTCACTCATGTAATCTGTCTCGGAATCAGAGCGGACGGATATGCCGTGTTTCTCCAGTTCTCTGCGGAATACCGGCTCCGCGGATCTGTATGAGCGCAGCAGTATCGCAATGTCACTCTGTTCTATCCTGCGCTCAGTTTCTTCACCGCGTCCGATAAGAATACCGCTGTCCAGCAGTTTGCTGATCTCTTTTGCTACCCACTCCGCTTCATAATCAACAGCTTTACTGAGTTCTTCCGGAACTTCTTCAGCAGGCGGTGGCTGCAGGATCACCAGTTCAGGTCTTTCACCGTCAAATGCCTTTTCTTCCGGTGCTTTCAACTGCTGGTCCGGGGAAGAATAGTCGATATCCCCAAGGTTCAAAGACATGCATCTGCTGAAAATACTGTTGATCGCGTCTATTATCTTCCTTCCCGAACGGAAATTATCTCTAAGTGCTATCCTCTTAGGCCAATTCCCTTCGAGATCCTGCCAGTCCGCGAAGCTCTCATATCTGTTTTTGAAGATCTCCGGGGCAGCAAGCCTGAATCTGTAAATTGACTGTTTTATATCACCTACAAGGAAGAGATTGCTCCCGTTATTTGAAACAGCGCTGAAGATCGCATCCTGAACACGGCTCACATCCTGATATTCATCCACCATTATTTCGGTGAATCTTCCTGCTACTGTACGACCGGTTTCAGTCTGATTTCCTCTTTCATCCGTCAGCAGACGTGCCGCCGCATGCTCAAGATCTGAATAATCCATGAGAGCATTTCTCTGTTTTTCCCTTGTAAACTCTTCTGCAAAATCCAGAGCGGTATCCATAAGCGCCTCAAGCGCGGGTACAGTCATTCTTATATCTGAAAGTATCTTGCCCTGTTCGGCAGCAAATACTTCTCTGATCTTCACGCAGGCTTTCTTGCAGTTATCCCATGTCTTTTTCATTCTCTTCTGGAGATCGGGATCGTCCGGGTTCCTGAGTGTTTTCAGCTTTACAAATTCGATTTTTGAGGCTTCCCGGCATTTTTCCCAGCTGCCTCCGTTTTCAAAATCCATTGCCCGGCAGAGAAGATCAAGGCTTGCCGCGGCCGACGAAAAGCTCTCCATATACTTTTCCATGGTTTTGCCGTTTTCGTCCAGGAGCTCCTGCACGGCCAGGTCCATCTTTCTTTTCCAGAAAGACGCCTTTGCACGGGTTTCTGAGATCAGTTCTCTGCCCCACGGAGACTGAGCAAGATCCTGATAATCCTTTTCCATAGCCTGCTTCTGAGTTTCTATCCACACCTTGGGATAAGCCTGGCTCTGGAGCTTTTCATAGGTACTCCTGATCAGATCGGCAAGCAGTCTGTCATCCCTGCCGCGGCAGAGTTTATCGGAGAGATCCGTAAATCCGGGCCAGTTCCCCGGTGCAGAATAACGCTGTTCAAGGACCCTGTTCAGAGCAGTTGTCTTTATTGCTTCCGCCCTCTCATCCTCTATGATCCTGAAATCTGTCCTTATGCCGGCAGCAGTCCCTAATTCGCGGATCATATCTGCGCAGAAGGAATGTATTGTGCTTATATGTGCCTTGGCAGCAAGTGCCGTCTGCCTGCGTAGATGATTGAGCCTTTTTACGTCAGGCTCCGGCTTTGCGCTTTCCTCAGCAACTGCCTTCGAGATAGCTTCCGCTATTCGTGTTTTTAACTCTCCCGCTGCAGCACGTGTAAAGGTGATAACAAGGAAATCAGTAATGTCGGCAGCATCGCCTCCGTTATGCCCCGGATCAATATAAGCCATAAGTCTTTGCGTAAGAACCCAGGTCTTCCCGCTTCCTGCGCCTGCGGAAACCAGCAAAGACCCGCCCCTCAGGCCAATTGCAGCGCGCTGTTCGATTGTAGCCTTAACATCAGGCATCGGCTTTCCCTCCGTTTTCCTCATCCGGACACACTGCTTCGCTGACCGCTTTTTTCAGGAATTCCCAGATATCTTCATCCTTCATCTTCCACCTGACTTTTTTTCGCTCCCCGTTCTCACCATCTACGAATCCGCACTGATTCTTATAATCACAGTTCATACACGCATTGCTGCCCTCTCCTTCAAAAAGCGGATCGGCAGTGATATCACCTTTTTCGATATCATCTGACATTCTCTCGAGTGATTTGTCCACCCAACGGCTCAGGACATCCACCTCATTTTTAGAAAATGGAGGATTTCCGCCCCTTCCCGACTTTGTCACCGGGATAAAGAACTGATCTTCTTCATTTTCCCAAGCTTTGATCACATCCGCGTCATCAAGGACAAATCCGCTCCTTCTTAAAGGTTTTACGGGATTCTCCCCGGCCTCGTCTCCTATGCCGGTGACAGTTTCATACTCTGTTCTTGCCGGCAGATACATGATTCCCGCAGGCACTATATCTTTTCCGTATCTTCCGGACCCGTATTTCCTCAGCACATTGAGATATATCAGCATCTGAAGATCAAGCCCGTAACAGACATCGTCAAGTTTAAAGCTCTTCTTGCCTGTTTTGTAATCAACAATTCTGAGATACAGTTTCCCGTCATGTTCCCATCCGTCGACCCTGTCGATGATCCCTGAAAGCTTAATCCCGCGATTGTCTCCAGGCAGTTCATACAGGCCTATGTCCTCTGTTTTGTTTATATCCAGTTCGAAGTCCAACGGAACAAAGTCCGATCTGCGAAGCTCTTCAGCCACATCTTTCAGGATATCATGTACATCTGATCTGAGCCGTCTGAACAGGTATGTGAATCTTGCGCTTTTTTCTTCAAAATCCTGCAGTTCCATATGAAAGAACTCATCTATATGCTTATCGGCGATCACCATGATCCTGTCATCATCAAGGTTTCTGAAGCCGCCTGCAGACATAACTTCCGCAGCGGTCTTCTCCAGAACTTTATGCACGAACGAACCGATCTCGTTCGCTTTGAGCTCAGCTGTCTCATATGGTTTTGCATTGAGCCCGAATCTACAGAAATATTCGAACCGGCATTTTGCAAAAATATCCGCTCTTGAAGCCGACATCCGTGTATCGTCTCCATAGAGCATTTGAACTGCCGCCGGAGAAAGACTCCCCCGCGAAACGAGAGCCTTTGCACTTATTTTTTCCAGTCTCTCAGGCTCCATCTCTCCGAATACTCTGGACGCTGCTTCCGAAGCTGCTGTTTTCAGCCAGAGTGAATTTGCCGCAAGGCTGAAAGCAGGCTCCGTAGCAGACAGACGAAGAAGATCATAGTCCGCCTTAACTATATCTGTGCCGAACATCCGTTTTGCCTGCATCATCACATATGCCGGTTTAGTGGGATTTCCGTCGCTGTCTTCAGCAGAAAAGCTCATGGTGAGGGTTTCAGAAGGAAGCGACAGGCAGTTATAAATCAGAGTGTATTCTCTCCATAACTCATCTTCTCCGGCTCCGAGATCTAAACCGGCCATCCTTATCTTTTCCTTTTCGTTTTCGGAAAAGATCCCCGCAGTCTCCGCTCCTCCGGGAAGTCTGTCATCGCTGGCGCCGAGTACGATCAGATGCCTGATATTGCGATGCCGCATACGGTCGAAATCTCCGGCGCAGACTCTGTCGAGAGATGTAGGGATCCTGGCCAGTGTATATTTTGAGAGCATCCGCGTGAACAGTTTCCCGAATTCCTCCATATCCATGGAAGTATTACCGAGTACAGCAGCGCACTGCTCCAGTGCCCTTACAGTTATTTCCCAAAGTCTTCTGTATTCCGCAGCTTCCTCACGTTTATTCTCGGAAACGAGTGTCATTCTGAGTTTGCCAAGCAGATGCGGCAGTCCCAGATCGTTCATGAATTCCGCAAGATTCTTCGCATGTCTTTCCGCAACAGAACACTCCTCAGATCTGCCTATGAATTTTTGAAGCGGTGCTGCGAGTCTTACTGCCTCATCATTGATCCTTGCGAGCTTCTCATTATCTTCCGGTGAAAAACTGCTTTTAAACCCCTCCGGATGCTGGCGCCATTTGCCAACGTTCCTCCATGCGCGTTCATCAAGCTGCCACTTGAAAATATAGTTTTCAAGTTCATCGCACTCTTCACGGTCAAGCCCCGTAAGTCCGGTCCGCATATATCCTATAACACTTTCCTGCGACCAGTGAGAGCATGCTATTTCATATGCAAAATAGATTAGAGCCGGGAGCGGCCTTGTAAAGACATCGGACTTCTCTGAAATGAAAAGGGGAACTTCATAGTGCTCGAAAACCCTCTTCATGACAGCTTCATAATCAGAGAATCCTCTTGCCGCTACAGCGATATCTCTCCATCTGCACCCGGTCTTTCTGACGAGCTCCCTTGACAGAGCGGCGGCAAGCTCACACTCTTCATGCGCTGAGCTGCAGCTGAACAGCCTTACCGCTTTACTACCGGAAAACTCGGCTTTCTCGGAATACATGAACATTTTTCCCGCAAAGTCAAGTAATGCGGTTTCTCTCCTGCGGTCTGCCCTGTCGGATTCTGCCTTTATCTCTTTTTCGGTTATTTCAATCCCGTTCGTTTCGGCAAATGTTCTCAGCTTCACTGCAGTATTTGCAGGAAGCATAAACACTTCGTTCCCTGTATCAGCCGGATCGATCGTAAGGCATACCGTTACTTCCGCTCCTCTAAGCAGCAAAGCCTCGATGATCGCCCTTTCACCGGCTGTAAAATCCGTAAAACCGTCTATGTAGACTCTCCAGGCGCTGACATCCGCTTGTTTTCTTATGATATCCGCTGCATCGGAAAGGATATCGGAGCTGTCGGCTCCGCTCATGGATATCGTATTGCTGTAATTTTCATATATGTCCGCAATATCCAGAAGCTTCTCTGAAAGTATACCCTCCAGTTTTCCTGCGGCATCTCTGAGGTCCCCGGGCAAGGCCCCGGAGGCTTTAAGCTCGTCTATAGCCGATACCAGCATCTCCTGTGTTTCTGTTTTCTTTACGTTCCTGCCCAGCAATCTGAGCCCCGGCAGTTCTCTCCCGAAGCTTTCAAGGCTGAGTGCCATACTCAGCAGCTTTCCTCCGTCATCAAGATAAGTTGCCGTATTCCCGCCGTGGGCGGCAAAAAGGTTTCGAGCAAGACCGGTGAAGCTCATCACCTCAGCATACAGGCTGGCAGAGTCAGGACATTTCCTGGCAAGCTCGCGCTCAGCCTCATGGCTGTATTGCTCGGGAACTATAAAGACGCTGCCCGGTTTTCCGGCTTCAACGTCGCTTTTTATATGTTCGAGCACCTCAGCCGTTTTCCCTGAACCCGCTCTTCCTGTAAGCAGAGTAAGCATGGCTTTCTCCTTGATTTTCTATAATTATATAAAGTATATCAAACATGGGGCAAAACAGCAACAATCGCAGTCTGCGTCTTCCAAAGAGTCCCTCTGCTGTCCGCGAAAATGTCCGTCGCGCTGATATTGACAGTGGCAAATGTCAGTGAGTGATGTATAATTATAATGTTATGATAATACAAGATATATGACATGCGATTTGTGATGTCTCTACATATTGACAGGGGAGATACTATCATGGACGAAAACAACAACATCAGGGATGAGGCTTTATTCAAAGCTATCGACAAGGGAAAGAAGAAAAAAAGGCTCAAACGCATCATAACAGTTCTGATAATCATAGCTGTGGTCGCTGTAGGCCTGATAATCGCCGTTAACCGTCTTCAGGCCAAGGTCAGGGATGCGGTTTCCACTCAGGCTGATAAAATTCTCACCTGGGCAGTCACTAAAGGATCTGTGAGCACTACGGTTTCCGGCGAAGGTGCCTTAAGCGATGTAGATGCGGAGGACATAACCATTCCCGACAGTGTTGAGGTCGATGAAATACTTGTTGATCCCAACACTCCCGTCAGCAAGGGCGATGTGCTGGCGACCGTCGATATGGACACCGTCACTGCGGCTCTTGCCGATGTTCAGGAGCAGATAGCGGAAAAAGATAAGGACCTTGCCAAAGCGAGTTCCGAAACTGCTGCCACCATTGTTAAAGCCGGTGTTTCAGGCCGGGTAAAGATCATCTATGCCCAGCCCGGTGACGATATCGCGGCCTGTATGGTAGAGCACGGTGCTCTGGCTGTTATCTCTCAGGATAAATATATGTGCGTCACCATTCCCGCAGGTTCACTCGCTGTCGGTGACAGCCTGAAGGTGATCCGTGAGAACGGTTCGGAACTGAGCGGCAAGGTCGAGAGCACTGCTCTGGGAAATGCAGTGATAATCGTTCCCGATAAAGACGCCATGCCCGGAGAGCACGCAACGGTCCTCGGCAAAGACGGTGAGGAGCTCGGCAAGGCAGATCTGGAGATACATAACCCGATAAAAGTAACAGGACATACCGGAGTGATCTCAGCTGTTCAGGCAAAGCTGAACCAGCAGGCCGGCACTAACACCGTGCTTTTCCGGATAAAAGACGCTTCTGCAGCATCAAAATACAGCGCCATCCTAAAAGAACGCAGAGACCTCGAAGAAACGCTTGCCGCTCTTCTCACCATTTACAGGGACGGCGCCATACGCGCACCTTTTGATGGGACTGTTCTTACTATAGAGGATAAGGATGGCGAGGACTCCGCCTCGCAGAGCTCTGCCCAGGACAACACACAGTCTATGAGCATGTTTGCTATGGGTATGGGCGATCTCTCAGCGTTCGGGCAGGGTGCAGCTGCCACATCTAACACCAGTTCTTCCTCCTCTGCTTCCTCAACTGACAGTGATGAGAAGAAGATACTTACCATGTCAAGGGATGAGCAGATGTCCGTAAAGTTTTCCGTTGATGAGGCTGACATACTCGCTCTTGAAGTTGGGCAGGAAGCTGTTATTACTATAGATTCAATAGGCGTTGAGGAATACCGCGGCGTTCTTACCGAGATAGACCGCACCGCCAGCAGCAAGTCCGGTGTTACCAGCTATTCCGCAACTGTAACCTTTGACAAGGGAGACTTTATGCTGAGCGGGATGACAGCAAAGGTGATCATAACCATATCCGATACCGGAGATGTTCTTATCGTGCCGACCGACGCAGTCAACAAAACCAGCGCCAGCGCTTATGTTTATACAGGCAGTGATCCTGCTACGGGACAGCTTCTTAATCCTGTTACGGTCAGCTGCGGCGTCTCCAACAAGGATTATACCGAAATACGCAGCGGGCTTTCTGAAGGCGACATAGTATACTACACAAAGGCCAATACCAACTTCTGGGATATGTACGGTTTCGGCGGCTCCGGTTCGAGTTCCGGTTTCGGGTACTGATCATGATAGAACTTCGTGATGTTTCAAAAGTTTATAAGATAGGAGAGGAGCGGGTCCGCGCGCTCGATCATGCCAACCTTCACGTCTATCCTCATGAATTTGTCAGCATTATTGGACCTTCAGGAAGCGGCAAAAGCACTCTGATGAATATAATCGGCTGTCTCGATACGGCTGATGACGGCCAGTATCTGCTGGACGGTACTCCTATAGATGATTACAGTGAAAATGAACTGGCGCAGATAAGGAGCCGCAAGATAGGTTTCGTATTTCAGAGCTTTAATCTTATCGCCAAACTCTCAGCCGAGGAAAACGTTGAACTGCCGCTGATATACCAGAGAGTAAGGAAGGGTGAACGCAGCAGACGCGTTAAGGAGGCGCTGGAGCGTGTCGGGCTGGAAAACCGCGCCAAGCATCTGCCGACGGAGCTTTCAGGCGGTCAGCAGCAGCGCGTTGCTATCGCCCGTGCTCTTGTTACAAGGCCTTCACTTATTCTGGCTGATGAGCCGACCGGCAACCTTGATTCACACACCAGCAGCGAGATACTGGGAATATTCAAGGAACTTCATGAGCAGGGAAACACTATAGTGCTCATAACCCATGACAACGACATTGCCAGGCAGGCAAAGCGTATAGTGCATATACTGGACGGAAGACTTACGGAGGTGACAGGCTGATGTTATCTTTGAAAATGGCTCTTCGTTCCATCGGTGCCAACAAGATGCGCGCCGGTCTCACGATGCTGGGCATCATCATCGGCGTTCTCGCCCTTGTTGTGCTCGTCAGCCTTGTTAACAGCACCACCGACTCCATCACCAGTGAAGTATCGAGCCTCGGCAGCAGCCTGCTTACCGTTATGGTGCAGGATGATCACGGCGCTCCCGTCAGCCTGGACGACATTCAGAAATGGATAGATGACGAGCCGTCGATAGCTGCTATATCCCCCTTTGCCTCAGACAATGCCAAGGGAAAATATCAACGTAATAACGAGGACTTCACCGTATACGGAGTGACCGGCGATTATTGCGCGATAAACGGCCAGAAGCTTGTCCAGGGCCGCTATATAAATCTGGCGGACCTTAATAATAACAGCCGCGTATGTGTTCTTGATGAAACGGCAGCCAAGGATCTGATAGGCTTTACCGACTGCGTCGGTGAGGAGATATCCCTTGAAGGCGTGAAATTCAAAGTTATAGGTGTTATCAAGGCTGAAGACAGCATAGCTTCATTCTTCACCTCTTCGCTTAATGCATATATCCCCTATACCTCACTCGTAAGGCTATCAACAGATACCGGTACCGATCTTACCACCCTTTATGTCGGTCCGGCGGACGGATATACAGTGGCGCAGGCGGAGGAAGCCCTCAAAACTATGCTGCTTGAGCGTTTTGACAATGATGAGGATGCTTTCCGGCTTTCCTCAGTTAATATAATCGAAGAAGCAATGAACAAGGTCAATTCCGCACTGACCGTATTGCTCGGAAGCATAGCTGCAATTTCCCTTATCGTCGGCGGCATAGGCATTATGAACATTATGCTTGTGACCGTTACCGAGCGAACCCGTGAGATCGGTATCAGAAAGGCGATAGGTGCAAGCCACGGTACCATCCTCGTTCAGTTCCTTATAGAGGCTGTCATGCTCTGCATGATGGGATGCGGACTCGGGATATTCTTCTCCTGGGCAATACTGCAGATCGTCTCTATCATAACCATTGACACGAGCCTTTCATTCCATCTGCAGGCCAATGTAGTTATGTGGAGCGTGCTTTTCTGCTTCCTGATCGGAGTGATCTTCGGGCTCTATCCAGCCAACAAGGCTGCCAAGATGAAGCCTATAGATGCTCTGCACTATGGCGGATAAAGGAGGATGATACTGTGAGAAAAAAACACTGGACAAAAATAATCCCGTGGATACTGTTTCTTGCTGTCGTTGCGGCACTTATCATCCTTCCCATGAAAGTCCGCAGCAAAACTGAAAAGGAATCTTTTGAATATGTCTCTGCAACTGCGGAGATGCGGGATATATCCTCCTCTCTCTCCGGCGGCGGTACGGTCGATGCCCCGGAAAAACAGGATGTGACACTGCCTGACGGCGTTGAAGTCACTCGTTTCCTCGTAAGCAACGGTGAAGACGTTGAAGAAGGTCAGCCTGTCGCTGAGGTGGACAGCCTCACCGTGCTTGCAGCTGTGGCAAGAGTGCGCGACAGCATGACTGCCCTTGAAAAGAAGATAACAGAGCTTGTCAATTCCGGCGGTGATGCCTCCCTCAGATGTATCGCCGACGGAAGAGTGAAGGCAGTATATGCCAAAACAGGCGATGACGTGCGCAGTGTGATGATAGAGTACGGTTCTCTCGGTGTTGTATCGCTGGACGGACTCATGTCTGCGGATGTTGCCTGTGACACTGATCTGCTGACTGGCGACCCGGTAAATGTAAAGTGCTCTGACGGCAAGGAGTATCCGGGCAGAGTTTCGCTGTCCCTGAACGGCATCTTAACCGTCACAGTGACAGATGACGGTCCTCAGCTTGGTGAGATCGTTGAAGTCTATGACATCGACGGCAGTCTTCTCGGTGCCGGTGCCCTTAAGGTAAACAGCCCCTGGAAGGTTGTAGCAGCTGACGGAACAGTCGGCTCGGTAAACATGAAGCCCGGGCAGAAAGTCGGCAACGGCACGATCCTCGTTCGTCTGAGAGATACCGGTGCTACGGAAAAGGAGAACTGTTCCCGCAAGCACCGTGAATATGAGGTTCTTCTGCAGGATCTGCTGAAAATGCTGCAGAGCGGTCAGGTCACTGCCCCTTGTGATGGTTTCGTATCCGGAGTAGACAAG
>JAIKVS010000030.1 GCA_024685535.1 Oscillospiraceae bacterium
CTGCTCAAGCTGCCATTCTCCTCAGATTTTCTCAACTCCGGCACTACCGCGGCATTTCTCGTGCGCACTCTTCGCTATGCCATTGTCATATTTGCGGATATAGGCGTATACCCGCTCCTTTTTAAAGTTACGGGCAGATGGTTCAAGAAAGCTTAACAGCAATGAAATCAATGAGGCGCAGCAGGGAGGGAAAAGAAATACAAAGCGGTTCGAATTAAGGATACCTAATGTATAAACGGGTTCTGATCATGATACGGTCAGAACCCGTTATTCATTTTCTAATAGAATCTTGTAAAATATACTTGACAATTTGTTTTGAATTGTGTACATTTATCCTGCAAACGGAAATCGATGATCCCGATATGCCTGATCAGACATATAAAAGACTGTAAAGATAAAGGAGAAACAATAATGAACGGAAACATTTATAAAGCCGCCGGCCTGGCTGTCGGCATCCTCGTTGGTCTTATAATAGCCGCAGTGCTGATCGTTATCGCGAACAAAAACAGAAAATTCAAAACCGAATACGACGAACGCCAGCTGAAGGTACGCGGAGACGCATATCGCTATGCGTTTTACACAGTAGTTATCTGGGAAGCGATACTTTTCATACTTGCTTTCGGTGAGTTCAGTTTTCCCGTTTCCGCATATATCCTGCACTATGCGGGGATCCTTGCAGGAGTTCTCGTTCTCTCCGGATACTGCATCTGGAAAGACGCATACTGGGGCCTTAACAACAACCGCAAGCGGTACGGGATAATACTGGTGATCGCCGGACTGCTGAACGCACTCCCGCTGATCAGCCTACTTACATCTCCGCAAAACTCCGATTTTCCATATATCAATGTGCTCACCTGCGTGATGCTTGTAGCAGTAGGTATTGAGCTTCTTATCAAGCATATGATAGATAAACGCGCGGAAGCAGCTGAGGACGAAGCATGAAGAATCTGAAGCTGAAATCCGCCCGGGCGGCGAAAGACCTCTCTCAAGACGAACTTGCAAAGATCTGCGGCGTTTCAAGACAGACGATAAGTGCTCTTGAGAAGGGCGACTACAACCCGACCATCAACCTTTGCATAGCTATTTGCAAAGCGCTTGACAAGACCCTGGATGAGCTTTTCTGGGATCCCTGATCCGCAACAGATCAGTCCTATCCTTACCGGCCAAAAAGAAGAGATACCTTTATGAGGCATCTCTTCTTCATTTTATGAAAGAAACCGGGATCTTTTAAAGACGTGAAGCCTTGGCCCCCGCGAGCAGTTTTTGCGATATGCTTGTTTACTTACTCGTCATGAATGATGCTTTAGAGTATGGTATCATTCTTTCAAAATGAATGGAAAGAAGAAGCTAAGGAAAAACACGCCTGTTCTCCGTTTTCCAGACCTGATGACAGACGTGAGCTTCACTGCTCACGATGTTCACAAGTCATCGTTTATCAGCAATTTTTTCCCGCTGCATGTAACCTTTCCGCTATTTACGCGTCATATAATCAGAACTTATAGGAAAGACCTGCGTGAAGTATTATGAAGCCGGATATCATCGACCAGTTGTTTTCACAATACTATAACGAAGCTCTGCTGTTTACGATTTCCCTTTGCCGCAACAGAACTGTTGCAGAAGATATCGTATCCGATGCGTTTTTCAAAGCATTGAGCATGGCGGATGATTCGATAAGGGATTTCAAGCCGTGGCTGCTGCGGGTCTGCCGAAATGAGTTTATAAGCCTTTGCCGCAGGGACAGCCGTTTTACCGGAGAAGAAATCCCGGAGGATATCGCAGACGAACGGGAGGAAGTGATAGAGAGCATCATCCGCAGAGAGGAATACCGCTCTCTTTACCGCGCTATCGAGCTCCTGCCGGGAATGCAGAAAGAGGCTGTGATGCTTTTTTACTTCTCCGGGCTTCCGGTGAAAAGCATTTCTGAGATTATAGGCAAAAGCGAAGCAAACACAAAAGTTCTTTTATGCAGAGCAAGGGAAAAACTGAGAAAGATAATGGAGGAAGACCAATGAATTTTGAAGATGCCTACCGGAAACTGAGAGAAGGAACAGCAACGGATGAGGAAGCCGCTTATGTTGCACGCGAACTGGAAAACGTCCGCAGGATCAGTGCAATTCTTGACAATCCCGATCTTTCAGAACCCGGTATCAGCCGGGCGGAAATGGAAACAGTGCAGAAAGCCAGAAAGGCATTCAACCACAAGGCGCTGATCCGAACCATCGTTACGGTCCTGTGCAGTCTGGCGGCAATCGCAGTCATAGCCTGTGCACTCCTGTTCATTCCGTCAAACATATCGGCATCGGGAAAGATAAAACTCACAAAAGAGCAGGCTGTCGAAACCGCCTATGCCTGCCTTGCCGACGAGTTGGGTGAAGAGCAGGCAAAGCAGTTTTACATTGACTATGCCCACAGGCACCTTCGTTATGCAGGCAGCATCTTTGACGGGATCTATATCTATAAAGTTGAATTTGAAGATGTCCGCGGCCGGGAATATGAGATAGAAGTTAACAGCAGTTCCGGCTACACGGTTATCCGGGATATTGATCTGGGATAATCATAGAAAAGAGGAGAAATAATCTCTCTTCTTTTTAATATTTGTGTGTAACCTTTTTCAAGTTAACACGTCTACTGTATGAAAGTAAAAATGAAAAGGAGACACAACAAATGAGCATAACAAGAAATATTACTTCCGAGCAGGCTATGGTGAGGGCAATCGCCTTCGCCGGAATTAATAATGAAGAATACCACTGCATTTCCAATCATCTCGAAGGCGGACTCTATCATTTGATCATTAAAACATTATGCATGAAATACGAATTCTATATTGATGCCGTCTGCGGTGATATACTTGGGATAGACACTGAGCCTCTCCCATATCAGGATATCCTCTGTTTATGTGAAACTGCAGAACATGCCCTCTCTGACGTTGCATGAGCGACTTTTCATTCTGAAGAAGAAACACTAATGTACTGGCCTGGTCACCCCTGCCCGGCCATACCAGAGCCCCTTATGTATGTCAGTCATAAGGGGCTTTATGTTGTATTACAAATCTATTAATGTTAAAGTCGTTTCATAAGGCAGTAGTTTTGCCTGTGATCGATGCTGTTGAAGTTCAGCGGCGGAGGGGAAAAACGACCGGAGTGAGGACAATGGATATAAAAGATATAAGAGCAACTGTCAGCGGCCATATGCAAGAATACATCTTTGCCGAAGGAACGCGATTTACTGCCGTGCTCATTCCGCTGCTGGAATGCGGTGGGCAGCCACATATTCTTTTCGAGGTACGCAGTTCGGATGTTGCCCAGGCAGGGGAAGTAAGTTTTCCGGGTGGGCACCTTGAAGCGGGTGAGAGCGCTCAGCAGGCTGCCGTCCGTGAGACATGCGAAGAGCTTCTGCTCCGTGAGGAGCAGATCGAGGTCCTGGCACCAATGCACCGTATGACCGACCGCGGAATGCTCGTTATAGATTCCTTTATTGGTGTTCTGCATGATTATGACGGAAGATTTCTCAAAGACGAGGTCGCAAGGATTTTTACAGTGCCTTTGAGTTGGTTCATTGAGAATGAGCCGGAGACGTATCCGGCAGAGATGGTTGTGAAAACTCCTGACAATTTTCCCTTTGAATTGATACGAGGCGGGAAAAATTATCCTTTTCTACATTTCCCAAGGAATTTCTATTTCTATCGAGTGCAGGGAGAAGTAATCTGGGGCATCACGGCTGAACTTCTC
>JAIKVS010000074.1 GCA_024685535.1 Oscillospiraceae bacterium
GCAGTCTGTTTAAGGTCTCTTTTGGTAAACAGATCTTCAGTATCGATGATGCCGTTTTCATATCCCTGCGGAACTTCATATGCGTCATCCTCTGAAGAGACCGCTGTTTCGGCGGAGGCGGAGGTGCCAAGTATGCCGCATCCGCCGAAAAATATGCCGGATGACAGGACTGCGACCAGTAAAACAAATGATATTATATTAATGCTTTTTTTCATGAAATGTTATTTGAACCTTTCCTTTGGGTGACTCAAGGATAATACCGGAACCTAAAAGGAAGTTTAAAGGAAATACACTTTCAATAAAAACGGAGAAGGCGGTATTGTCTTCTCCGTTTTTACATATAAACACTGAAAAATCACGTTTTACCGGTTCTCCGGTTTGAATTCAGCACTACGATCGCTGAGATAATTAGTGCAATGCCGATGAGCTTATACAGATCATGCGGTTCGCGGAAAACGGTCATTCCTATAACAGCACCTACGACCGGCTCCACTGCTACAAGTATTGCTGCTTTCCCGGACTCCATATGCTGAAGGCCCCATGTATACAGGAAATACGGGAAAACCGTACTGATCACGGAAAGGCCGAGGAGCCACGGTATCAGCGAAGGCTCTGCCTGGAGCGTATGAACGAGGCCGGGAGCATCACATATGAATACGGAAGCAATAAATGCAAGGATGAATGTGTATACGGTAACAGTATAGGTGCTGTACTTTGCAAGAGCGTAGCGGCCGAAGATGGTATAGAGGGCATAGAGCATGCCCGAAGCGATCCCTGACAGCAGTACCAGGGGCGTCACCGAAAGGTTTCCTGAAATTATCCCTGATACGAATACGCATCCCGTGACGGTCAGGATAAGTGAATATATCTTGCGCGGCGTTATCCTCTCTTTAAAAAGCAGTGCGGAAAACAGCATCACGAAAACAGGTGAAGTGTAGAGCAGGACCACAGCAACAGATGCCTGGCCGCGGATCATTGTATAGAAATAGCAGAGGCTGAAAAATACTACGCTTATTACACCAGTGCCTATGAACATCCAGATATCTTTCAGATCTATTCTGAAACCGGAGGGATCCCGGATGAGCAGAAAGAGGGAAAAGAGAATCGCAGCGCCTGCAAGCCTTCCGAGAGCTATCTGGAGGGAATCGAGTCCGGCGGCCGAAAGCTTTTTTACGAATATGTTTATTACGCCCCAGAGACATCCTGCAAGGATGACAGCTATGGCAGGGCCGTATTTTTTCATATAAGTCTCCTGTACTGTGAATTCACGGAAAAGGATTTTATCACAGAAACACTGACAATACAAGAAAAGCAGACGAAAGGGGAAGTTTCGAAAGGATAGTGTTTCGACCCAGGCAAAGTACGGAGGAAAATAGGAAACAGCCGCGGCCGAAACGGTCACGGCTGTCCGTATTGATAAATAACCGGATTACAGCAGCTTATGAATTGCCTGCTCAACGTTTTCGCGGTCCGGTCCGCTTATTATGCCCCATTCCTCTTTCAACAGCCGGAGGACTTCACGGTAAGCGGCAACAGCGCCTGTTTTGTCATCCCGGATCTCGCAGATGTGGGCGATGCTCATCGCACTGTCGATATACTTGGGGGAGGGCTGCAGTTCCTGTCCCCGGCGGTACCAGATTATGGCCTCGTCATATTCCTGACGCAGGGTGTGGATATCGCCGAGGGTGAGAGCCCAGCCAAAGTCCTGCCCGTCCATCTCTTCCAGCCGACGCAGCAATTCCTCGCTCTCCTCTGACTTCCCCTCTGCTGCGGCTATAAGATAACGGTAAAGGGTGGTGCGGTAGCTGCCGTCGATGGCTGCAAGCTTTTCCATCCAAGCTCGTGCTTCGTCAAGTCGTCTGTCATCGATCAGGTTATCCAGCAGCCACATTATGGCGGCGCGGTTTTCGGGATTCCGTCGGCAGAAGTCGCTGAACCATCCGATCAGCGCATGGTGGTTGCGCACGTTCCAGTCCGGGATATAGCTTCCCCAGGCGTTGGCCAGTTCACTGACAGCGCCGCGGTCTCCGCCGGTCTTCTCCACTGCCTCTTTCCCGCATTCCACAGCCAGCTGCCGGTACTGATCCGCCTGATGGTTATAGAGAATGGCAAGAAGCAGTTGCGCCCTGCCTTCGAGTGCTGGATCCTCTGCGAACGCACGCAGCTGCTGTTCGATCTGCCGCTCTTCCGCCTTGTCGAGCAATCCGCAGTCGTAGATGCGGTTCTCTATGCGCTCCATCTGCTGCTGCGAGCTCATGGCGAACAGACGGTCGATGGTGACTCCGAAGAATACGGCCAGTTCCGGCAGCAGCTGCACGTCCGGGATGCTGTTACCGCATTCCCATTTACTGACCGTCTGGGCCGTAACGTTAAGCGCTGCCGCCAGGGCTTCCTGCGTCAGTCCCCGGTCAGTCCGAAGACGGCGTATCTCTTTTCCCATTTCCATAATCGATCGCTCCTTTGCTGTTTCTGAAGTCATCTTAGCAGATACGGGCGGACAATTCCAGCGAACCTCACGGGAGAAGACTCGCACAGCAGTTGAGAAGCCCGGCGCGGAAAAGCAGTCACATAAAAAAACAGAAGACACTTCTCCTGAAAATGTCTCCTGCTTTGATATGATAGATTATGGTTTCTTCTGCCGGGCGGACTTTTTGCGGCGCTTCCTTCCGGACAGGATCACGATCAGAAGGATCGCATCCACGACGAATATGCCGCCGGTGATCATCAGTGCGGTAACGGGAGCGTGGCGCTCGGGTTCTGTCATATAGACGAAAGACCTGCCATTGCCCATTGTGAAAACGATATAGCTGCCGTCCCGCTCGCTGTATGCGGGGATAAGTGTGCCATCGGATGATACAAGAAACACGGTGCCGCCTGAAGGAGCTCTCATATGAACGGTGAGCATGCCGCTGTAGCCCTCAACAATAAGAGTGGCGGCACGGATCATCTCGCCTTCCGGGGGAACAGCAGGGGCAAAATCAGAGACAGCCAGGCTCTGATTCTCAGAAAATGAGCCTTCCACCAGATATACCGGGTGTTTTTCTCCGGAGGATAAAACCGGTACAGAGGAGACATAGTGCCCTTCGACCGTTATATTTTCAAACAGCGCTTCCTCAGGCAGAGGATCCCATTTCCAGGGACGGCCTCTGTCATCGTCGGGCACTTCAGGGGCGCTTTCTATATGCCCGCCGTAATCCACATCGTAAACGGCAAATACATCATTTTCAACATTGAAGCTGACGGTGACCGAGCGGAAAAAGTCGGGTACGCTTTCATCTCCCGTAAGCGATGCTCTGTCCACAGGGTCTGTCTTCCCGGCGTAGCTTGCTCCGTCAACGCCTCCGATGCCGAGGTCTATATAGCGGTTGCCGGAGAGTTCACCCGATGCTGCACCTGCAACAGCGCCTATGTATTCGGTGCCCTTACCTACGGAAGCGGAGCTCAGGCAGTTTTTTATTATCGTCCCGCTGCCGGTGATCCCGCCGATATATTTGGAAGCACCAAGGTCGGTTTTTGCACAGCAGTTGATCACGCTTCCGCTGGATATCCCGGCTATTCCGCCGCAGAAATCGCCGTTAGTGCAGGTGACTTCACCGCGGCTGCCGCAGTCAAGTATGGCACCCTGTGCCATCTTGCCGGATATGCCGCCGGAGCAGCTGTCACGCACGGTTATACTCCCCGAATTGCTGCAGCCTCTTACAACTGCAAAGAAGGTGGTCCTTGCATCAGTGAAAAAGTAATCTGAGACATTCAGTTCGCCTGCAACATCGAAGCTGAGCTCAACAGCGCTGATGCCCAGTATGCCTCCGGCGTTGGTATCGGCTTTGACAGCCCCGGCATTGGAGCACTGGCTTATAGCACCGGTATCGGAATTATAGGCGTCTCTGACGGAGATATCTTCCGCCAGATCCCTTGACGCGGACGCGTTGTCTATGGCTTTTCCGAAGATCCTGCGGATGGATTCGATCTGACTGTTCAGGGTGTTGAAGCCGTTGAACAGGCCGGATGCTGCATTGCCCATGATTGAAGCGAGCTCCGTCGAGCTCCGCAGGAGAAGATTCATATTATAGTTTATAATGCTCAGGTCCGGATTTTCCGGAATGGTGACGCCGTCAATAATCCCGGGGATATCAGGAAACGCTGTTCCTTCGGGGATCTCAGGGAGCTGAGGAACAGACTCGGAGACTATTTTGCCTACCTCATTGGCGATGGCGGAGGTGTATGACGCCATCTCGGAGACCTTTCCCGAACCGCCCGAAACCATTGAATTGACTGAACCGGAAAGGGAATTGACAGTTGCGGAGAGACTATCCATCTCGGTCTGGAGTTCTTCAAGGAGGTCCTCAGTAAACTCCATGGCGATATGCGGCTCAAGCTGGCCGGCGATCCCGCCTGTGTCCCGCTGTCCGAGGACAGAAGCGAAGTTTGTGCAGGAGCTTATGTAGCCGGATGTTTTGCCCGCGATCCCTCCGACATTGAATCCCTGGAACTTATAGCCCACGGTGCCGCGGTTGGTGCAGTCACTCAGAACTCCTGACGAATAACCTGCTATTCCGCCTATGTTCGAGATATTTACAAAATCCTCCGTGGTGATCTGGGATATGTCGAATGTATTTATATCAAACGAATTTATGTTGAATTCAGCCGCGGGTGAGACGTCTATGGGTGAAGAACAGATATCTCCCGTATTGGAGCATGAATAGATGTTGCCGCTGCTGGTGCCTGCGATCCCTCCGGATTCCCTCTCACCGGTGAGGCTCCCGCTGAAGGAGCAGGCGGATATGGTGCCGGTATTGCTGCCGGCTATTCCGCCTACATATCTGATGCCTTCAATAGTCCCGGAAAAAGAGCAGCCGGCGATGGTGCCCGCGTTTTCACCGGCTATGCCGCCGATATAAAGGGCTGTGCCGGAAGGGAGCACTTTGCCGGAGACGGCAAGATCAGTAATATATGCATCCTTGCCGACGCGCCTGAACAGACCGAGGCTCGAACCGTCCCGGCTGATGTTCAGTCCTGTGATGCTGTGACCGTTGCCGTCAAAATAACCGAGGAATATTTGCACAGGGGAAAAGTCCCTGCCCTGAAGGTCGATATCCGAAACGAGCCTGAAGCGGCGGCCGGCAGAATAACTGTCTATAGAACAGCCTTCGGTGAAAGAAAGAAAATCCTGAAGACCGGTTATATCCACTGTCTCCTGAGCTTCTTCCGCAGATGCCGCCGGCGGGAGCCCGGGGGCGGAAAACAGAAGAGACAGCATAAGTATCAGACAAAGTGTGATTTTGAGGTGTTTCATCATCTGTCACCTCCGGAGATGCGTATCCTCGTCAGTTCTATCAGAGGATCACTGAGGACGATAAGCTGCGGCAGCACCGTGAGTACAAGGATTACGGAGGTAAATGCCCCGCGGCCAACAGCAAGACCGATGTGTCCGACGTATACGTCACTTACTCTGCAGGCTATAAGCAGTCCTGCCAGGGTCATTATGGATCCTGAGGTGAATACGGTGGGGAAGCTGTGTGATACTGCCTCAGCCATAGCTTCACGCTTCGGAAGCTCTGCCTTGAATGCCTGATAACGGTTCATCAGCACGATGGCATAATCTATCGTTGCGCCCATCTGTATAGCGGATACTATCATGTAAGTGACAAAGGAAGGGTGCGAATCCATAAGATAGGGGAAGGAGAAGTTGATCCAGATGCTTCCCTGGATAACGAATACCAGCACCAGCGATCCGACAACCGTGCGGAAGGTGAAGAGCAGTATGGTAAAGATAGCCGCTATAGTCAGAAGGTTTATCTTGAGCGTGTCGCTGTTATAGGTGTCGGCAAGGTCTCTGGCGGAGGTGATGGTGCCGACTACGAGCACGTTCCCTTCGCCGTAATATTTTTCTCCGACCTTTCTTATCCTGTCCACTAGAGCAATGCTCTCCTCGCCCTCGCCGGGGAGCGCCGCAGTGAATATAAGCCTGTTATAGTGCTCTCCCCGCAGCTGATCTATGCCGCGCTGGAGCTCAGTACGCAGTCCGTTCAGAGTATCGGCGGTTTCAGGATCAAGAGTCACTATCCCCTGATCTACCTTCTCGAACAGATACAGAAACATGTCTATCAGCGGAACGGAATATGATCCGCTGTCTCCGAATATTGCCTGATACTGCTGATGCTCGGCGCCGTAGGCCTGATACAGGAGAGTTGCCCGCTGAAGGGTGATCCCCAGGAGCTCGGAGAACATCCTGGCGTTATATTCATCGGTAAGCACGTGCCCCGGTTCGATCTCGATGGCGGCGAGGCCGAGAGCGGATTTGATGCTGTCGTATGATGAAACTTCACGGAGAATGGCCTTTTCGCTTTCGAAATCCTCCGCAGGAACTATCATCGCCACAGTGGATGTGCTGGTGAAAGTTTTCTCTATCCTGTGCATTGCAGAACGGCTCTCCGAAGGAATTATCTCATCAACTGCACTGTCTGTGAAGGAATATGCAGTGTGGTATGAGCAGTAGATCGCCAAGGGCATTATCAGCAGGAAAATGACGACAAAAAGCACTCTCGTCTTCATAAGGAAACGGCCCCATGGACGGAGACTCGGAATGTGGTTTTTGTGAGCAGTCTTTTTTATAAGCTTCGGGAACAGCATGATGAGCCCGGGCATCAGCAGAAACACGGTCAGCAGGCTGCATATTATACCCTTGCTCAAAACCATGCCGAGGTCATAGCCGAGGCGAAACTGCATAAGCATCAGTGCCACAAGACCGGATATCGTGGTAAGGCTTGAGGCGGAGATCTCTATGATCGATTTGGACAGGGCTACGACAAGAGCCTCTCTCGGGGAATCATATTCAAGAGCCTCATCCTGATAGCGATGGCTGAAGATTATGGCGTAATCTATCGCCAGAGCGAGCTGCAGTATCACAGCGACCGCATTGGATATGGAAGATATCTCTCCCAGCCAGAAGTTGGTGCCCATGTTCAGAAGAGCGGCTACAACGAACACTATGGCAAAGATGACCACTTCAAAATAGCTGCGGGAGGTCAGAAGAAGTATCACGGCTATCACGGCTGCGGCTATCGCGATCACTCCGGCCATCTCATTTATGATCTGACCGACGAAATCCTGCCCGATCTCAGTGTTAACATAGACATCGTAATCAGAGAGCATATCGCGCAGATCCTTCAGTGCGCGGATTACCTCTTTATCGTTCGACGGTCCGTCGAATGAAACGGTGAACAGAGCGGAGGCATTTACAAAATGCGCCGTTGTATCATCAAAGGCTACAGACGTCACATGTTCACAGTCGGCGATCTTGTCCGATAATGCCCAGGCGTCGTCAAGGGTAAGGCTGGATACCATTATCTCTGCAAAACCATAGGTGATGAATTCATCCTCCATAACGGTTATGCCTTTGCGTGTATCAGTGTCAGCGGGGAGGAAGGCTGTGAGATCCGGGTTGACCTTTACTCTGCCGATAGACATGGCACAGTAGACACAGGCTGCGATGAACACGATGATTATTATGAATCTGTAGCTGACGATGGTTTCAGATACGGAAAGCATTATATCCCTGTCCTTTTTCACGGCAGAACCTCCCTTCAAAACAAAATACAGATATTCTATTTTACAGCAACAGCCGATACATTTCAAGAATCGTCGGGCTTGGGATACCGGGGAACGCCAGGAACAAAACACCCGGCAGGCCGCCGTTGATGGCTGCCCTGCCGGGTGTTTATACTATGTTTTAAAACCTTAATCCTGGATCTTAGTCTGTTCGGTGACCTGAGAGACTGCCGGAGCTTTTTTTGCTGCCTTCTGTGCGGCTTTTTCAGCTTTCCTAAGCGCACGCCTTTCTTTCCTGGCCTCACGTCTGCCCCTGGTCTTCCTGATTATTATAATTATGACCACGGCGATCACTGCGAGGATGATCAGGGTCGGGAGAGCTTCAACAAGCCAGAGCAGGAAGTCCGCAAAGAAGTTTCCGACTGACTTTAAACCGTTTTTGACCGCGGCAGCCAGCTTTTCGCCATAGGTGACCTTGACGGTCTCGGTCGGGGTATACTCGCTGACCTCGGATACACTGAGGTAGATCGTGGAATAGTTTACCCTGCGGTCCCAGTTGTTAAGGCGGGACTGCATTGAGTCTATCTGATAGCGGATCTCGGTAAGCCTGTCCTCGATGGTGATTATGTCCTCAACAGTCTCGGCGACGGACATCATCTCTATAAGCCTTGTCTCCTGGGTCTTGTAGGCGGTGAGCCTTGCCTGAACGTCGTAGTACTGGCTAGTAACGTTCTCGGTATAGGTGTTGGTATAGGGTACGTTGCCGAGAGTGGGAAGAGCGTTCATCATGGAGCTGAAGCTCTCGCTGGGGATGCGGATCGTATAGTTTGCTGAACGCAGAGATGTGTAGCCTCTGGATTTGCTGTAGTAATTGGCGCCGTTTACACTGCTGCTTTCAACAAAACCGCCGTAGGCAGAGATCATATCCGATATTGCAGCGACCGTCTCATCGAAAGTGGTGGTCTCGAGCTGAGCATCGGCTGAATAGATGATCTTTTCGGTATTGATCGCTGCGTTGCTTCCGGTTCCCGTGGCGGCGGAAGAGGATGCGTCTGCCGAGAGACCGCCTAAGTCTTCTTTTTCCGCCTGGGGTGCAGGCACCGGCATTTCGGCTGGTTCAGCATAACCATACTCATCATAAGCGGCGTCATAATCAGCCGCATACTGAGCGGAGCTGTTATAGGAAACTCCCGCCGCGGGTGCAGACGCTTTATACGAAGAACCGCAGGCGCAAAGGGCAAATATCATAATAAGAGCTAAAAGAAGAGAGATTATCTTTTTCATTCTATCGACCTCCATGTTTTATTTGCTTCTGCCATATAAGACGGAGCATGAACGCAAAGGGTTTCAATAAATTTCAGTTTTTGACTTTTTCTGCAAGCGCAGTCACTATATGGCTGCACATCATGAGACCGGCGCTGGACGGCACCCATACAAGAGAACCCGGCACGCTCCTGCGGCCTGGATCAGGTGCTTCAAGCTGCTCCGCTTCTATCGGAAGCTCTGGAGACCATACTACCGTTGTATGGTGTATCCCTCTTGAGCGAAGTTCCTTTCTCACCACTCTGGCAAGAGCGTCGTTCTCGGTCTTTGAGATATCAGATATTCTCAGAAGTGAAGGATCGAGTTTGTTTCCTGTTCCGAGGGCTGAGATTATCGGGATGTTTCTTTCAAGGCATGTGCAGATAAGGTCCAGCTTGCAGGAGACGAGGTCGATCGCGTCTGCAACGAAATCGTAGTCTGAGAAGAAATCCTCCCGGTGCTCCGCATCGTATGTGCCTGTCAGAGCGGTGACGCGGCAGGCCGGATTGATATCCGAGATACGCTCCGCCATCACTTCCGCCTTCGGTCTGCCGACGGTAGAGGAGAGAGCAATGAGCTGCCGGTTTATATTGCTTTCACTGACTATATCGCGGTCTATGAGAGTAAGTCTCCCAATGCCGGATCTTGCCAGCCCCTCCGCACACCATGATCCTACACCTCCCAGACCGAAAACGGCTACATGGCAGGCCGAAAGCTGCTGCATAGCCTCTTTGCCCAAGAGGGCGGCTGCGCGGATGAAACGTTTTTCCATCATAAAAAACTCTCCCATATAAGAAATACCGTCATTCCGGGATGATCCCGGAATGGCGGTGTAAGGCATGTTATCTGATCTGGTTTAAGCCGCGAGGAAATAAGCGGCGCCGTTGCTCATATCATAGCCTTCCATGATCGAATCATACCAGGCTGAAGTATCCTCGGAGAGTTTGTCTTTTCTGGCAATGTAATTGCTGTAGAGCTCGCCGTCAGCCCCGACAAAGTAAATGATATGGCAGCCTGCATATCCGCCGGAGGTAGCCGTGACCATGCCGGTGTCGCCGTGTTTATGGCCTGCGAAGCAGAACTCATCGAAGGTATCGACCATCCTGCCCTTATAGATCTCCTCATAGAGACCGCCGTTGGTGTTTGAGCCTTCATCCTCGGAGTACTTCTCAGCAAGAGCGGCAAAGCTCTCCTCAGTGGCCTCTCCATTTTTCCACTCGTCGTATATCTCCTGCGCCTTTGCTTCCGCATCCGCAAGGGCCTCTTCAGTATATGTTCCGTCTTCAGCTTCGGCAGCCTTAATGAGTATGTGGCGGACGGAGACCATCGGATAATGATTGTCGTCGTGGCTTCCGAAAACTACGAGATAATAGCCGGTGCCGGAGGAATTTTCCATTACGGTTATGTCGCCGGCTGCACGGTCCGCAGAGGTGATCCAATCCTTATAGTCTGCGTTTACGCTGCTGGCAGCGGTGTTCTTCATTGCAGAGCACTCGGAGGATATGCCCTGAGATGAGATTGCGGAATTGAACAGAGCCTCAAATTCCTCTGTTCCGGAGAAACCTTCCTCGGGAATGCGGGAATTGTACGCATTGATCATCTTGTTGGCTTTCTGCTGAGCTGCTTCCATGGTCTCAGCTGTAACGTCGGAGGTCACGTTGCCTTCTGCGTCGGGCTCGGAATCCACCTTGTCGGCTGCAAGATAGTAATACCAGTAATTATAATTGTCGCTTTCTCCGTTCAGAGAATCATAATAGGCGGCAAGCTCCTCATCGGTGTATTCGAACTGCGCTTCACCCGCCTCGTAGCCTTTCTGGGCAAGAGCGCTGAACAGCAGGCAGTCTTTTGCGACCTTGGTATTTACGCCTTTTCCGTAGTTGGAGGAGAAATAACTGTCTAGGTTCTTCCAGCCTCCGGCGATCACGTTGTCTCTGAGAGTGGCGAGAGAAGTATCTATCTCGGCAAGCTCATCTTCAGAAAGTGAGACACCGTTTGCAACAGCATAGTCATATAATGCCTGGTTGGATCTGATCCTCTCCTTGGCGGAGTTCAGGAAATACTCCTTCCAGTTGGCAAATTCATCGGTCGGATATGCCTGATCCTTGAGAGAGGAAATACCGCCGCTGGTGTCAATGCCAAAGTATGAGGCGTATGCACCGTATGTGTTTACGAAATTAAGGTATTCGCCGCCGTAATAATATGAAAGCTCAGCAGGAGAATAACTGCGGTCCTTGATCTTAAGAGCTGTGGTGCTCCTGAAGATAAGCCCGGTATTGACGAAAATCATGAAAAGTATTGCCAGAACGGCAATGACTATACCGGCTATCCATCCGGCGCGCGCTTTGGCCTTTGCTTTTTCGGCCTCCTGCTCAGCACGGAGTTTTCTGTCTCTTTTTGCCTCACTTGCAGCAAGGCGGTCCTGTTTTACACTCTTTGCACTCATCGCATTTATCCTTTAAAAAGTATTGTTTCTCTGCAAAACGGCAGTATTATACAGCTGAAAGTGATACATTTCAAGGTATCAGCCGTTTATTAATAATGAATTCACAGCTTCAGGCCTCTGCCTTCATAGACAGATATGCGTTTATAAAGCCGTCGAGGTCTCCGTCCATCACGTTCTGTATATTCCCGTTTTCATATTCGGTGCGGTGATCCTTCACCAGCTGATAGGGCATGAAAACATAGGAACGGATCTGGCTGCCCCATTCTATCTTCATCTGAACGCCCTTTATATCGCTTATCTTTTCCAGATGTTCACGTTCCTTTATTTCCGCAAGCCTTGCCCTGAGCATATTTTTGCAGTTTTCCAGGTTCTGGAAATGGCTGCGCTCCACCTGACTGGAGACCACTATGCCTGTGGGGATATGAGTCAGTCTGACGGCGGATGAAGTTTTGTTTACCTTCTGCCCGCCTGCGCCGGAGGAACGGAACACATCCATCTTTATGTCCTCCTCGCGGAGCTCTATCTCATTGTCGTTGGAGATCTCGGGCATGACCTCGACCGCGGCAAACGAAGTGTGCCTTCTGCCGGCGGCGTCAAAGGGGGATATGCGGACCAGACGGTGGATGCCGTGCTCGCTTTTAAGAAAACCGTATGCGTTCTCGCCTTCGATCATTATCGTGGCGCTTTTGATGCCGGCCTCATCACCGTCGAGATAATCCATAACTTTAACGTTATAGCCGTGACGGTCTGCCCACATATTATACATCCTGTAAAGCATGGAGGCCCAGTCCTGAGCCTCGGTGCCGCCTGCACCCGCATGGAGAGTGAGGATGGCGTTGTTTGAGTCGTATTCACCGTTGAGCAGAGTACTCAGGCGCGTTGCTTCCACGTTGGAGGAGAATTTCTCAAACTCGGACGTCAGCTCTTCGAGCATGGAGCTGTCGTTTTCCTCTATGGCCATTTCGCACATGGTGTACATGTCGTCCCATGCTGAGCAGAGGCGGGCGTAATTATCGCATTTTGCCTGCAGGGTCTTGAGACGCTTCTGGTCTTTCTGAGACTTTTCAACGTCGTTCCAGTAGCCTTCGCGCTCGGAAGCGGCCTGCAGCTCCTCGATCTCCTTCTCCGCAGCCTCCAGTTTGAGAGCGGATCTGAGGACATCAAGCGTTGGCTTGAGATTGTTCAGTTTTACCTTATATTCTTCAAATTCCAGCATTTTTTCAATTCCTTCGTGTGAAATGAGCCCGTAAACAGCTAGAATATTATAAACAAATTCCATATGATTGTAAATTAATTTTTTATATGTTTTAAGGCTGTTTCACTTTTATTCATATGCCTTTTATGTTACAATACATTCTGTGGGATTATGCGCAGCCGATGATCCCGATATTACAATAAAATACTGCTGAACAAGGGAGAAAGAAATGATATCTCACGGCAAGGAACTCAAGGTGTTCTGCGGAAACTCAAATCCCGAACTGGCAGAGGACATATGTGCCCAGCTTTTCCTCCAGATGGGAAAGGCAACAGTTACCCAGTTCGCTGACGGCGAATGTTCCATATCCGTTTATGAGCCTGTCAGGGGCAACGATGTATTCATCATCCAGTCCACATGCAACAGGGTGAACGATAACCTTATGGAACTCCTTATCATGATCGATGCGATGCGCCGTGCATCCGCCGGCAGGATCACTGCGGTGATCCCGTATTTCGGCTATGCAAGGCAGGACAGGAAGGCCAAGAGCCGCGATCCTATATCCGCCAAGCTCGTGGCAAACCTCATAACTGCGGCCGGAGCGGACAGAGTGCTCACAATGGACCTGCATGCCGCACAGATACAGGGCTTCTTCGATATCCCTGTGGACAATCTACAGGGAGCATATATATTCTCAAAGTACTATGCCAAGTTCTTCGGCAAAGGCAACGAGAACGTGATGGTTGTTTCTCCGGACGTAGGAAGCACTGCCAGAGCAAGAGCCTTCGCAATGAAACTCGGCGTCAACCTCGCCATAGTCGATAAGCGCCGCGAAAGGGCCAACCAGTCGGAAGTGAAGAATATCATAGGTAACGTTGAGGGCAAGACCTGCATATTGCTCGATGACATAGTCGATACGGCCGGTTCTCTCTGCGGAGCGGCAAATGCCATCGTTGAGATAGGCGGAGCAAAGGAAGTGTATGCCTGCGCAACCCACGGCGTACTTTCCGGCCCGGCCATAGAGAGGATCAACGAAAGCTGCATTAAGGAACTCCGACTGCTCGATACGATCCCGTACAAACCTGCCGAACCCTGCGATAAGATCAAATATATGTCCACTGCGCCTATATTTGCAGAAGCAATCCGCAGAGTATACGAAGAGGTCTCTCTCGGCAGCATGTTCGATAACTGATCATGTTTTTCGGAAAACAGAAAGGCGCACCGAACTGGCTCATAGTATGCCTCGGGAACCCCGGGCCGAGGTATGAGGGAACAAGGCATAACGCCGGCTTCATGGCGGCTGACGCTATATCCCGAAAATTCGGAGTGTCAATAAACAGGCTGCGCTTCAAAGCACTGACAGGAACCGGCACCATCGGCGGGGAAACTGTTATGGTAATGAAGCCGCAGACTTATATGAACCTCTCCGGAGACGCAGTGATCCAGGCGGTAAGGTTCTATAAGATCCCTGCCGGCCATGTTATAGTCATATCAGATGAGATGGCTCTGCCCATCGGGAAGATAAGGGTAAAGAGCAAGGGCTCCGCCGGGGGGCACAACGGTCTCAAGAGCATCATAGAAAAACTCGGAACAGAGGAGTTTCCAAGGATCCGGCTCGGTGTGGGAGCACCGCCGCACCCGGACTACGACGTTAAGGACTGGGTGCTTTCCGTATTCAAAAACCAGGATGCGGAAGACATGGCAGATGCAGCCGAAAGAGCGGCTGACGCTGCTGCTTGCTATATAAGCGAAGGCGCTGAACGCGCTATGAACAAATATAACTGAACAGCAAGACAGAAGGAGACTTTCGACTATGAAGAAAAAATGCATAGCGATGCTGCTTGCCGGAGGACAGGGCTCCAGACTTTATGCCCTGACTCAGCAGGTGGCAAAGCCGAGCGTTCCTTTTGGCGGGAAATACAGGATAATCGACTTCCCGCTCTCTAACTGCGCAAACTCCGGCATCGATACAGTCGGTGTGCTCACCCAGTACAAACCGATGAAGCTCAACAGCTATATTGGAAACGGACAGCCGTGGGATCTTGATACTTCCACAGGCGGTGCCTATATCCTTCCGCCCTATCTTGGAGCTGGTGAAAAGGGTTCCTGGTTCAGAGGCACAGCCAACGCGATCTACCAGAACATCAATTTCATAGATGAATATGATCCCGAGAATGTGCTTATACTTTCAGGCGACCATATTTATAAAATGGATTATGCGGACATGCTCAAGGACCACCTTGATCACGACGCGGCATGCACCATAGCGGTGCTTCAGGTCTCCATGGAAGAGGCCACAAGGTTCGGCATAATGAACCTCGGAGAGAACGGATATGTCTGTGAATTCGAGGAGAAGCCCAAACAGCCTAAGAGCGATCTGGCTTCAATGGGTATCTATATATTCAACTGGCAGAAACTGAGGAAGTATCTGATAGACGATGAGAACGATCCGAACTCCTCCAATGACTTCGGCAAAAACATCATCCCGGCAATGCTCAATGTCGGCGAAAAGCTCTGGCCGTACCGCTTCAAGGGCTACTGGAGAGATGTCGGTACCATTACCAGCCTGTGGGATGCAAATATGGACATGCTGACCCCGGAAACGCTCGCACTGTATGACCGCAGCTGGCCTATCAGTTCCCGCAACGACACTGTTCCTCCGCACTATGTGGGCGAGAACGCCGAGATCATATACTCGATAGTAACAGAAGGCTGCGAGATAGACGGCAGAGTTGAAAACTCCGTTCTTTCAAGCTCGGTCACCGTTGAGAAAGGTGCAAGCGTGCTATACAGCGTTCTGATGCCGGGAGTTACGGTAAAGGCCGGGGCAACGGTGCAGTACGCAATAGTAGGCGAGGATACCGTAATATCTGAGAATGCCGTTGTCGGCAATCCGCCTGACGGTACAGAAAAATGGGGCGTCGCCACATGCGGACCGGAGATATGCATAAAAAAGGGTGCCCGGATACCTGCCGGGGCCATGGTATATACCGGAGAGGAGGAATTCGGCAATGACTGACGCAAAGGGTATTATATTTGCTTACAGCGCATCCCCCGATCTGGGAGATCTTGTCAAACAGAGGACTGCGGCATCCCTGCCCTTCGGCGGAAGATACCGCATGATAGATTTTTCCCTGTCTTCCATGATGAATGCCGGAATCTATGATGTCGGCGTCATTATGCAGAGAGACTATCAGTCGCTTCTTGACCATCTTGGAAGCGGCAAAGCCTGGGATATGGACCGCAAGAGCCACGGGCTGAGGATACTGCCCCCATTCGGTCTGCCTGAGTTCCACAGAGGTAACTATTCAGGCACCATCGAAGCTCTGAGTGCAGTGATCACATATATTGAGAGCAGCAGACAGAACTATATCGTGCTCATGCTCGGAAATCTCTGCGCGAACGTTGACCTGAGCAATGCGCTTCGGCAACACATTGAATCCGGCGTTGAGATCACTGCCATCTGCACGGAGAAGAACATCCCCAGCCAGCATTATAAATATGTCAAGGATGAAGACGGCTTCATCGATGAGATCCGCTACTCCGGCGACGCCGAGGGACTTACCGCCCTTGAGTGCTATATAGTCAACAAGGATTTCCTCGTGGATATGGTGAGAAACGCCATGGTAATGAACCAGTTCCGCTTCCACAAGGAAGCCCTTGCAGGTTATTTCAAGCAGGGCGGGAAAATGGGCGTTTATATGCATGAGGGCTATGTCTCGTTCATCCGCACCATAGATGAATACTATAACGCAAACAGGGATCTGCTCAAAGCGGAGAACAGAAGAAGCCTGTTCCCGAAAGATCGTCCGGTAAAGACAAAGAACAACGAGACAGTGAGCGCTCTTTACGGTGAGGAAGCGGTCTCCAAAAACAGTCTGATCGCGGATAACTGCTGGGTCTGCGGCAGCGTGGAAAACAGCATACTCTTCCCGGGAGTGACCGTGGAAAAAGGTGCGAAGATAAAAAACAGCATCCTCATGAGAGGCTGCTATGTAAAAGCGGGAGCTGAACTCAGCTGCATCATCGCGGACAAGAATGTTCAGTTCTCGGAGGATGTCACTCTGGTGGGGAGCGAGAGACTCCCGATAGTAGTGCCAAAGGGCACTGTTATCTGACAGGCAGACAGTCTCATATAGAAAAAGTCGCAGAGGCGGCAAAATGCCGCCTCTGTTTTAATGGAGGTATAATTGATATATGGTAAGTGCGATATCCAAAGATGAAATACGCAGCGCGATAGAGGACAAGCTGAGTTCATATTTCTGCGTTACAAGCGAGAACGCCACAACTGACCAGGTGTTCCAGTCCTCTGCGATGGTGCTGAGAGAGATAATGAGCCGTTTCCGCACGGCTGAGCCCCAGAAAAAACAAGGCAAAGAGGTCCATTATATGTCGATGGAGTTTCTTCTCGGCAGGAGCCTGATGAAGAACGCTTTCAATCTCGGCGTGGGCGAGGCTCTCACCGAGGCTTTGAAAGATATGGGCTGGAATGCGACGGACGTTTTCGAGGAAGAGCCTGACGCCGGTCTCGGCAATGGCGGTCTCGGAAGGCTTGCAGCCTGCTATATGGACAGCCTTGCTTCACTCGGCATGGAGGCTTCAGGCTATTCCATCTGCTATGAGCTGGGTATTTTCCGTCAGAAGTTCGTCAACGGCAAGCAGACAGAGGTGGAGGATTCCTGGAACAACGCAATGCACAGCTGGCTCGTTCCAAACTTTGACGATGCTGTTGAGGTGCGCTTCGGCGGACAGCTCTCCCCCCACTGGGACAGCTATGGACATTACTCCTTCCAGCACACCGGCTACACGTCCGTTATCGCAATGCCGATGGATATGCTCATCGCCGGATACGGCGGGAACAAGATCAACCTGCTAAGGCTCTGGGAGGCTAAAAGCCCCAAGTCTCTGGACATGTTCCTTTTCTCCGAGGGAGAATATGTGAAGAGCATGGAGGAGAGGACAATGGCGGAAGTCATAACAAAGGTCCTCTATCCCGCTGATGACCATATCAAGGGCAAGACCCTGAGGCTCAAGCAGCAGTATTTCTTTGTTTCAGCCACGGCTCAGGATATCGTGCGCAAGCACATGAAGACCTGGGGAGACATTCATTCCTTCCCGGAGCACCATACTATCCAGATAAACGACACTCATCCCACTCTCATAATCCCCGAACTCATGCGCATATTTATGGATGAATATAATCTCGGATGGGATGATGCATGGAATCTTGTTAAGGCTTCTGTAGCTTATACGAACCACACTGTTATGAGCGAGGCGCTCGAGAAGTGGCCTCAGTCGCTGGTACAGCAGCTGATGCCCCGTGTATGGGAGATAATCTGTGAGATAAACAAGCGCTGGGCAAATACCCTCATCTACTCCTTCGGAAATGATGAAAGAGTCGGCCGGAACCTCATAATCAGGAATGACCAGGTATACATGGCTAACATGTGCCTTGCCACCTGCTACAGGGTGAACGGCGTTTCCAGACTGCACGGCGACATACTCAAGCAGGATCTTTTCAAGGATATCTGCGGCCTCAAGCCCGAACTGTTCACATACGTGACCAACGGCATAGACCATCGCCGCTGGCTTGCCCAGATAAACCCCGGACTCCACAAGCTCGTCTGCGACACTCTCGGCGGGGATGAATATCTCACAAAGCCGGAGGAACTGGGAAAATTCTGCGCCTGCGCAGATGACAGCGAGGTAAGAAAGCAGATAAACCTCATCAAAGCGGAAAACAAAAAGAGATTCGCAGAGTTTGCAAAGCGGAACGACAATTATATCCTCAATCCCGACAGCATAATCGATGTGCAGATAAAGAGACTGCATGAGTACAAGCGTCAGCTCCTTTGCGCGATGAGCATAGTGGATCAGTGGATGCAGATCCACGACGATCCCAACAAAGAGTTCACGCCGCGCACTTTCGTATTCGGCGCCAAAGCTGCTGCAGCTTACAAAACAGCAAAGAGGATAATAGAGCTTCTGCTCTCGCTATCCAAGGAACTCGCAAACGATCCGCTCTGCAAGGATAAGCTGCAGGTCTATTTCGTGGAAAACTACAGAGTGTCGGCGGCAGAGTCCATCATTCCCGCAGCTCAGATCTCCGAGCAGATCTCCACAGCAGGCAAAGAGGCTTCCGGTACCGGATGCATGAAGCTCATGATGAACGGCGCCGTAACCATCGGAACTCTTGACGGTGCGAACGTTGAGATGTATGAGCAGCTCGGCGATGAAAACATGTTCCTCTTCGGACTGCATACCGACGAAATAGAAAACTGGAAGCGCGGAGGCTATAATCCTGAGCAGATGTCGAGAAACGATCCTGTTATCTCAAGGATACTCAACCGTCTCAATGTCGGCTTCTCCGACGGCAAGAGCTATTCAGACCTCGTCTCATCACTGATATTCGGCGGAGACCAGTATATGCTGATCGCTGACTACAGGTCATATGCTGACTGCCAGAGAAGACTGTACGACACCATCAAAGACAGCGATGAATTCGCAAGAATGTCCATAATCAATACGGGAAAGAGCGGCATCTTTGCTGCAGACCGCGCCGTAAAGGAATACGCGGACAACATCTGGAACGTAAAATACTGAAAACAAAGGCAAATAAAAAGGCTCTGAGGATCAAACCTCAGAGCCTTTTTATTGCTGTCAGGTGTCATCTTCCGATGGTATATTTCATGCAATCTATCTATTGCAGTTGCATATTGGGGGCTACATGTTTTCTGCCGCGGAGCTGAAAAGCAGCGACCCGGTCTAATATCTAATAGAAGCGGGAAAACTACACGGTCATATTAATGCAAGTGCCTGATCCAAATCTTCTATAAGGTCATTTACGTCTTCAATCCCGATTGAGAGCCTGACTTGTCCGTCATAGATCTCTGCTGCATGGCGCTCCTCCGGCTTCATATCGAAGTGTGACATGGAAGGACTGTGCTGTATGAGGGAATCAACATTGCCTAGACTTGTTGCGAGGCTGAAGATTTTAACATTGTTCATAACAACACGTACAGCGTCCATTCCTCCGCGTATATCTGCTGACATCATTCCGCCGAAGCCGCCATGCATCTGCCTGCAGGCGATTTCATGTGTAGGGTGGCTTTCCAGCCCGGGGTAGTATACTCTTTCTATTTTAGGATGGTTTTCAAGAAAATGTGCAACCTGCAGTGCGTTTGAGCAATGCCGCTCCATGCGCACACCGAGAGTCTTCATTCCCTGCATTACAAGCCAGGCGTCAAAAGGATCAATAACCGCTCCAAGGCACTGCAGATACGGCATGCGGCATCTGTCGATCAGCTTTTTTGGACCTGCGATCAAACCAGCTGTAGCAAAGCCGTGGCCGCTCAAATATTTGGTAGCACTGTGAACAACTAGATTTGCACCGAGATCCAACGCATTCTGCAGATACGGGGAGGCAAAGGTGGAGTCGACTATAAGTGTAATCTGACGATCCTGCGCTTTAAGAAGGTCCGCGATGGCGCGAATATCGGATATCTTAAGAGTCGGATTGGCAGGAGTTTCAACGTAGACGAGCGTTGTTTCCGGTCGTATGGCTGCAGCAATATTCTCAGGCTTTGTTGTATCGACGCGCGTGTAGCTGACGCCGAATTTGGATAGGACCTGATCGAAGAGTGTATACGAGCATCCGTAGATCACATCTCCGAAGATAACATGGTCTCCTGCCTTCACACAGCTTATCACAGCCGTTGAAATCGCACCGAGACCGGATGCGAGTGCAAGAGCGGATTCCGCATGCTCGAGACAGGCTATCTTTTTCTCCAGCTCATCTGCATTCGGACTGCCAAAGCGGGTGTATACAAAACCTTCATCTACGTGCTGGTTGAGATAGACTGCAGTGTCAAAATCCTCCAGGATATAGGTGGATGTCTGGTAGATGGGGCTTACATGAGCCATAGCTGTCGGTTCATATGTGCCGGTCAGTTTCGCGCGAAGCTGCTGTGCATGGAGCAATTCAGTATTTATATTCATATTTCTAATCCTGTTATGTATATTTTGTTCAGATTTTGTCCATACGATATGTTATTTTGCAACCTGCCCCGTCTGCAACGATTCCGGGAGGCTCGTCAGATGGGTTCGGATATCCGAACGGTGCTTCAATAACTGTGTCAAGAAGAGAGATCACTCGATCCAGATGTGATGCATCCAGTGATTCGATACCGTGCCCTGTCCAGATCCTTTCAAAACAGGGGCGGAAGGTCTGTAGGTTTTCAAGCGTTTTTCTGTATTCGCTAAGCGAGGATGATTCGTCCAGTTGCATCCATACGTTGTAAATCAAGCCATCCCCTGATAACAACACTTTTTCTTCCTCAACAAGAAAGCCTGTGCTGCCTTGTGTGTGCCCGCAAAGAGGTACAGTGCTCAGTGTAAGACCGCCCAGATCTATTCGAGCCGGAAGGGGAAGCAGCTTAGGGATCAAAGGCGTATCCGTTCCTTCTTCCTGTGCTTCGAGTTCTATGTAGTGCCTCATAAGAGAATGGTCTTTTTCATTGAGAAAAACGAACGGACAGGACATAATGCCAAGATAATGATCAGGATGTCCGTGAGTCAGTAACGGGATAACCGGAAGATCAGTTAATGCAGAGATTTCAGAAAGCAGATCGCCGGTTCCCATACCGGCGTCTATAAGTGCGGCGCGATTATTCCCGCAGACCAGATACATGCCTACGTCCTCGGCATTCTCCCAAATCAGCCATCCGCCTTTAAAGATTGGCGTTACAGCATATGCCTCCACTGATTTACTCCTTTACTGCGCCAAGAGAGATTCCTTTGACGATGTATTTCTGGAAGAACGGGAAAAGAATCAGGATCGGGAGCACGCCTAAAACAGCGATCGCCATTCTTACAGAGACACTCGGTATGTTAGTTACAGACATGCCGATCTGAGATGTGACCTGGCTGTTCTTTGAGAGGAACTGAACGTTATTGAGGATGTTCTGAAGAAGGATCTGCAGGGACCAGAGTTTGCTGTCACTTACGAAATACAGTGCATTTGTCCAGTCGTTCCAATATGTGAGGATCGTAAACATGGCGACAGTGGCTATGATAGGTTTACCCATCGGCAGAACGACATAACTCAGAATGCCTACCGGTCCGGCACCATCCAGCTCAGCGGCTTCCATGATCTCATTTGGAATGCTGTGCTCAAAATAATTCTTCATGAGGATAAGGTGGAAGGGATTTATAAGAAGATTCGGCAGCACCAATGCCCAGAATGTATTCTTTATTCTCAGATAACGCGCCCAGAGGATATAGCTTGGCACTACGCCGCCGTGAAAAAGCATTGTAAAGAAAATAAGAAATGTGATAACATTTCTGCCTTTCAGGCTTTTTCTCGACAGAGGATAGGCGAGCGTGATTGTAAGAAACAGGCTCATCAGCGTTCCAACGGCTGTTGTAGCGATAGTGAGGCCATAGGCTTTCAGAATCGTGTCAGAATTACGGAGAATATATTTATATGCATCGAGGCTGAATGTCTGCGGCCAGAACTGGTAACCGTTGCGTATAAGGGAGGACTCCGAGGATATAGAGGACATCAGCAGCAGAACAAAGGGTGAAAGTGTCAACACTACCAGAATCATAATCGTTGCTGTAATGCCGTGCTGGTATCGTCTCTCTTGTTTTGTAATCATCTTATCACCTCAAAACAGTGCGTTGTCTTCATCGACCTTCGCAGTGATCTTGTTTGCAATCAGCACGAGGATAAAGCCGACGACAGACTGGAAAAGCCCTGCGGCAGCTGCCATTCCGATGTTGTTGCTTTTCATCAGTGCATTATATACATAAGTATCATAGGTTGCGGTCACATCATGGATCATCCCTGAATTCTGTGGGATAAGGTAAAACAGGCCGAAGTTTGAATAGAACAATGTCCCTGTACTGAGAAGGAGCATTGTTACAATTGTCGGTTTTATGCATGGGATGGTAATGCGTGTTATCTGCTGCCAGCGCGTAGCTCCGTCCAGTTCTGCTGATTCATACAGCGCCTTGTTTATCCCGACGATCGATGAGAGATAGATTATGGCTGTTGTACCAATGTTCAGCCAGAGATAAACAACTGACAGTATCACAGGCCAGGGACCTTTTTCAGCATACCAGCTTACCGGCTGAAGCCCGAAAAAGGGAAGGATGGTGTTGTTGAGCATACCGTTTTCCTGGCTTAAGAATGCAAAGGCAATATAGCTGCAAATTACCATGGAGATAAGATCCGGCAGTATGAGAGCTGACTGAGAAAACCGCGCTAGTCTCTGATTGCGCATATCGGCGAGCATGATCGCCACCGCTATACCGAATACGGTCTCCATTATCAGAAACACAACATTATAGACAACGGTGTTTCGAGTTATGATCCAAGCGTCAGGCGTGGCAAAAAGGAATTTGAAATTTCTGAAACCGACCCACTGGCTTTTAAAAATTCCGAGAGCATAGTTTATCTTTTTGAAGGCAATAAACACACCAGCCATCGGCAGGTAATTATTAACCAATATATAAAGCAGGCCGGGAACCATAAGCAAGTAAAGGACTAAATGATTCTTCTTGATGCTCCTTTTGTTCAGTTTTTCAGGCAAGATTTCCACCTCTCTCTAAAAAACGGACAGCGCTCTGTTGCCGTTACTGCGCTGTCCGTGCGAATCATTTTCAGCTGCTCTGATCACCATACTGCACTGAAGTGGTATTGAGGTGATATTTATTTAGATGCCATGTACGTATCGAGCTGACTTTGTGCTTCCGCAACAACATCATCCACACCTGCGGCTTTCATTTCCGCAATGAACTGCGGCAGAACGGTGTCAACATCTACGCTGCCGCTTTCCAGTGCATATGCGTATTTCTCAACAACGTTGCTAACCGCTGCTATTTGGGTCTCTACCGGATCGGGATCGAACTCGAAACCGTAAGTTATGGATATTTCAGCACTGTTGTTAAGTGCGAGCTGTTTTTTGTTGTGATCGGGATCATTGGAAACCGAATTGAATACATAGCTTGCGCCGGAGTTACCGATGCACCAGTTGAAAGCAGCCTCCCAGCCGGAATTGCCTGCTTCAATACCGTCACAGTATTCGATCAGTCCGTCGTCACGCATCTGCCAGTGATGGTCTTTTACACCATAATAGAGCGTAGTTGCCATATCAGAGTCGGTGAAAAGAAGATTGAGCCATTTCATTGCAGCTTCGGGGTTTTTAGAATTGGAACTGATACCTACTCCCAAAGTGTCCGCAGAGGTCACAACATCAGCGCTCAGAGGTATGGCATAGCTTGGGAATGTGATATTGGACAGACCTGCATGAACTATCGGTTCAACGACATCGCCATAGCAGTTCTGATTGCTTATATAACTGAAGAGGCTGCCGTCATAGTATGACAAACTGCCGACCTCACTTGTGGTTGCTGCATCCTTAAGAATATAGCCGGCCTCATACCAGGCGCGCATCGTATCCAGTTCGCGTTTGTAGGATTCTGATTCATAGAAATTGATTACAGTCGGATCATCATTAACGGATACAAGATAATAGGCATCGCCGCTGAGATAGGAAACATGTTTCACATGCTCGTTATCGATACCGTAATAACCGAAGATCAATCCGTCACCATCGGGTGCCAGCATTGTCATTTCAGGATATTTCTGATGGACGATCTCATATGCTTTGCCTACGCCGTCGAGTGTAGTCATAGACTTGGGATCTATGCCGCATTCATCAAGTATGTCCTTACGGCAGATGAGAGTGGCCACATATTTTTTATTTGCCATAAAGGGTACGCCGTAGTTCTTCCCGTCAATTGTGGCATAATAAAGAAGATCACCGCAAACGTCCATGATATCCTTGCCGAACTTTTCCAGCAGATCATCAATAGGCATCAGTTCGCCCTGACGCGCCATTGCTCCGGTATCTCCGAGGATTGCCACAAGATCCATCGCTTCATTTCCGGCCATTTTCAAACCTATCTGCTCTTCGTAATTAGCTAGATTGTAGAATTCAATGTCGACTTCAACGCCTATCTTATCCCGTGTGATATTGTTTAGGGCTTCTTCTACGATAGCCTCATCGGGAGTCTCGCCGAATGAGAACATTTCGAATTTGATTTTAACGGGGCCGTTGCTGTCAGAGGCAGGGGAAGTTCCGCAAGCCGGGAGTGCAAGCAGCATAGCCAACATAAGCACTATTGCAAAAATGTGTTTAAAATGGTTGAAGTTTTTCACAGGGAACACCTCCGTTATTTTATGGATTAAGTTTATCACTGCGAAATGAAGGGTGCTTTTGAATTTTTGCTCCATGCTTTCACTTTTCTGCTGTCATGTCAGCCACACATTGAAAAAAACGGGACCATGCCTTATTCTTTGAAAAAGAAAGCGGAGCCTTTTAAAAAGGCCCCGTGAATATTAAAGCAATGGGAAGAAAGATATTATCGGATGTTATTTCTTTACACTGCGAATATAATCACTCGGAGATTCACCGGTTATTTTTTTAAATAGTGTGGAGAAATAGGACAGATTATCGAAACCGGCTTCGCTCGCGGCTTCAGTAACATTTTTTCCGCGGTCGAGCTCATCTCTGGCTTTCCCTATTCTCTTGCGGTTAATATATTCAGGGATTGTGACACCATACCGGGAACTGAAAGCATGGGAAAGATAATCCTGACTTAAAAAGAACCTGGATGCAAGCTCGCTCCTGGAGATCCTTTCTGTGTAATGACTGTCCAGATAACTCCTTATCTGCTCAATGACGGGTGCGCTTCCTCCTGCCTCGGCAAGTTCCCGAACGGTGGCACTAAGAGAATAGTCAGCCCACTGCAGCATATGAAACGGCGAATCGAGGGCAACGCTGAACAATCGTACAGCTGCCCCATCACCGAAGATGACATTGGCGGCTATACCATTTTGTTCCAGAACCGAAACAAGCATGTGGAGATAAGCATGGCTGAAGCGCAAAAGTCCTATACGATCGGCACAGCCTGCTGCGTCCAGTTTGTTCAGATAGGTTTGGATCGATTTAAACAGCGGACCTTTTTCCCCTTCCCTCAGAAGCGCCATCCAGCCTTCCTCCGGAAATTCGGGTAGTTCATTTATGCGGGGAGGTGCAGCATTGCTTTCTTGTTCCGCCTTTTCTTCGAATGCCTGCAGGCGGTTTTTTACTGAGACCCGGTTTATCGCACGTCGAACCGCTTTTTCAACGTCGGATATCGGGGACATTTTCAGGATATATTCAACGCAGTCCAGCTTTATTGCTTCGCTGGCAAATGCAAAAGAATCGTAATTAGTCAGAAAAATGTTTTCAGTGCTGTAGCCGTTCTCCCGAACCCAGCGCAGCAGATCAAGGCCTGTCCCGCCCGGTGCTTCTATATCACATACCATTACGTCAGCCGGACCGTTTTCAATGAAATCGTTTTTTGCCTGTGCAACGGAGTACACGGCAGCAAAATCATCAAAACCGAGCGATGCCCAGTCAATTGTGCTCAGGAGCATATCAACTGTGCTTTTATCGTCGTCAAACAGAAGGATCTTCATCAGGAATAATCCTTTCTTCAATTTCAAATGGAATAGTCAATTCTACCCGTGTTCCTCCAAGAAGGGATTCGGATATCTCTATACCGGCTCTGTCTCCGTACAGAAGCCTGAGAGTCTGTCTTGTATTCCAGACTCCGATGCTCTGCCCGGCGCGCGGTTTGTAGTCCGGGTTGTTGATCTGGCGAAGCTCTTCCTCCGTCATGCCCGGTCCGTTATCTTCGACCGCTATATAGAGTGCATCGTTTTTGATTCGGGCCTGCAGGTAGAGTGTCACATGATCCTGTTCAGACATAGCGTGCTTGATGACATTCTCAGCAAAATTATGCACTGAGAATGGCGGCAGCATAACAGTATATGTATCTTCCGGAGTATCGAAAACATGGCTCAGAGTACCGCTAAAACGCAGTTCCTGCATGGACAGATATGTCTCTATGTGTGCCAGTTCTTCCTTAAATGTGACAAGAGTCAGATTGGACCTGAACATGTAGCGCAGATATGAAGCCAGATATCCGATAAAGTTGTCAAGCTCGGTCTGTTTGCCCAGACGCGCAAAGTTTGATACTGTTGTCAGGGCATTCATAAAAAAATGTGGCCGGATCTGCATCTGTAAATAACTCAGCCGAAGTTTCTGCTTCTCGATAACATCCTCATATGCGTGTATCTTTGCCTCATGCAGCTGACGTGTCATGTTATTGAAGGCCTTGTCAACGCGCACAAATTCCTCCGGGTCATCCCGAGGAGGGATCTGATACAGTGCATCTCCGGAATTGATCTCTTCGATAGCGGTGTCCAGTACTCTTAGCGGCTCGACTACATCTTTTCGTATAAGTCGGGTGAGCAGCGGGATCAGGGCAATTGCCGAAATCGATACCAACAGGAGAGTTATCAGAAAAAAACCACCCGGCCCTGTAAGAAAAGTGCGCGGGAGCAAAAGACACAGATTATATGGAGCTGCATCTGACCGGTCTGTGCGAACATAATAATTGCTTCGCATGCCGGTGAGATAAAAATCCGAACTTGCCCGCAGTTCAATGCCATTTTCATCAATAAAAGTACGATGGCTGGCAGGAGTCATCTTATCGTCCGTTACCACGGAAATGAAATTACGTTCTGAGCTGAGCTGCTGTAGCGGTTCTTCAAAGTCTGCCATACGCACTAAAGCGCCGAGATATACCTTCTTTGACTCCAGAATGCTGAGCAGGCAGCTTTCACCGTCTATAGAGATAACTTCCCAGCGGCCCGATACCGGTTCTCCTGTAAAAAGATCACTTTCGAGATATGTGCGGATAGCTTTGCGCATCTGCTGTGTACTGCCCGGTCCGTAAGCGTATAGCAGTTCACCGCTTTGAGCATCATATGCAAAGAGATAGTCCAGGAGTGAGAAGCCGCTGACGGTAGTCTCAAGGCTTTTCTGAAGATCCAGCTTTGCGCGCATACGTGTCCACTCATCTTCTGACCGGATCGTATCAAATGAATCCTCTTTACGCTGCAACAGGAACAGATATTCTTGAATCAGCCGGAGGCTTTTGTCAGTCTCAGCAACATAAAGATGGTTCAGTTCCGCAGCGGTTTTTGCAGCACGTCTGTCATTCTGATATAAAACTGTAAAGCTGGCTATATTGACAAGTATCACAAGGAGAATAACCGGGATGATCACAGCCGGCGTGAAGCGGTTGTATATGGACTTTTTGTTCATAGCTTCCGCTCTCCTTCTTTGAAAGTAAAATGGTATCACTGACAGTAATGAAATTATTATATCACTCGCAGAAAAGTGATTCAATCTGAATGAAACGAGGCCTAGTTAGATGAAAAAGGAACAGCTTATGGAACTTCTGAACAGCATGAGTCTGAAAGAGAAGGTTTTTCAGCTTGTTCAGATACCCGGTCAATACTTCCTGTCGGGTATAGCCGATACCGGCACGAAAACAGATAACAGCTTGACAGGGGAGGAGCTTGCGCTTATCGGCAGCACTCTTGGCATCTATGGCTTAGAGACCACAGCGGAGATACAGAAGCGCCATATGGAGGAACACCCTCACCACATCCCGCTTCTGTTCATGCATGATGTTGTCCACGGTCTTCGAACCGCCTTTCCGATTCCGCTTGCCCTTGGAGCTGCTTTTTCACCTGACCTGGTAAAGATGTGTACCTCTGCAGCAGCGGACGAAAGCGCAGCGTCCGGTCTTCATGTAACATTTGCACCGATGCTTGATCTTGTGCGTGATCCGAGATGGGGACGTGTAATGGAGTCATTCGGAGAAGATCCTTTCCTCAACGCAATGCTTGGAAGAGCTTCTGTTGAAGGATTTAGAGGAGGAAACGGGGAAACACCGGAAAAATGGCGTGTTGCATCCTGCATTAAACATTTTGCGGCTTACGGTGCCGCAGAAGCCGGACGGGATTATACAGGAGCAGATATGAGCAGCAGAATTCTAAGGGAATGCTATCTTCCAGCCTATATAGAGGGAGTCAGAGCCGGAGCGGATATGGTGATGAGCTCGTTCAATGCTATAGACGGTGTCCCGGCCACGGGGAATGAGAAGTTGCTCAAAGAAACACTGCGCGATGCCTGGAATTTTGACGGCGTGCTGATTTCCGACTGGGACTCCGTCGGTGAACTTGTAAAGCGGGGAGTTTGCAGTGATCTGCGCGAGGCCGCAAGGCTTGCACTGAACTGCGGCATAGATATAGATATGTGCTCCTTTGCGTACGCACGTCACTTGGAGGCACTCGTCCGCGAAGGAGAGGTCGCAAAAGAACAGGTAGATCGTGCCGCATTCAGAGTGCTGGAGCTGAAGAACCGGCTTGGCCTGTTTGAAGATCCGTTCCGTGGAGCGACGAGTACCGTAGAAAGGAAAAAGATACTCTCAACTGCCAACCGGGCGCTTGCAAGGAAGGCTGTATGTGAATGCTCAGTACTGCTGAAAAATGCCGGTGAGCAACCGCTTCTTCCGTTGGCATCGGAAAGTAAAGTGGCATTTACAGGGCCTTATGTTGAGAGCAAAGAACTCCACAGCGCATGGGCAGTCTCAACTGATCCGGAAGACACAGTCAGCATCAGGGAGGCAGCGGAGGAATTGGCGCTGTCTCAAGGCAGAAGCTTTATCTTTGCAGAAGGCTGCACCATGACGTGCCGTGAAGATCTCGGACCAAAGTCAGAAGAGAGGATGGTAAAGTATTACCGAGAGGATACGATACCTATGCAGAGCGTGACCACAGATGTCAATATGTTAAAAGAAGCGGTTGCGGCGGCGGAGAATGCGGACACAGTTGTAGTTTGTCTGGGTGAACACCGCCTTATGAGCGGAGAAGGAGCAAGCAGAGGTGAATTGACATTGCCGAAGCAACAGCTTGAGCTTTTAAAATCGCTTCATTCTGCCAATAAAAACATAGTTAGTGTGATTTTCACAGGCAGGCCGCTGGATCTGAGGGAGGTTTGCGAGCTGAGCAGGTCAGTACTTCTGGTATGGATGCCGGGTACGGAAGGCGGGAATGGAATACTAGATCTTCTCATCGGTGCTGCCGAACCGGGCGGAAGGCTGTCCATGAGCTTTCCATATTGCGTAGGACAGGTTCCAGTGTATTACAACCATTTCAACACGGGACGGCCGAAACCAAAAAATACAAAAGTGCCTTATTATGTCTCGGCATATATAGACATTCCGAACTCCCCTCTATTCCCGTTCGGTTACGGCCTGAGTTATACCTCCTTTTCGGTTTCAGGTATAAAACTAAGTGCTGAGAAAACAGCACTCCAAGACAGTGGGAGTTTCGGAGAGATCAAAGCATTTGCCTCAGTGAAGAATACAGGTCTGCGCCGCGGTCAGACATTGATACAGTTATATGTGAGCCGGCCTTTTGCAGAGGCATTGGCTCCGGTAAAGGAACTGAAGGCTTTCCGGAAGCTGGCACTGGATCCCGGAGAGGAGAAAATGATCGAGTTTACAATAGGCAATGAAGAACTTGGCCATATGGGTTCCGATGGGAAGATGCATGTGGTGAAAGGTGAATACCGCATCGCCATAGGTCTGGATTCAGAGACGGAAGAATGGATATCACTGAAGATCGTCTGAAATCTTTATTATGATGAGGGGTTTATATGGAACTGCCTGCCAGAAATGCTGTTCCCGTTTTTGAAACATGGGATCTGACCCTGCTTTACAGGGAAGAGGCGGAATTTTATGCCGATGTTGAAAAAGTAAAGAAACTTGCCGAAAACATAGTTTCAGATTTCAAAGGAAAACTGAATGAACCGGATTTGATCGCGGAGTGTCTTGATGAGTATGAGCAATATTGCGTTTTGTTGCAGCAGTTAACGGCTTATGCCGAATTGGCACTGTCCGTGGATTATACGGATCCAGAGCATCAAGACCGCAACGGCAAAATGACTGCTCTGCGTGCAGAGCTTCAGAGCAAACTATCCTTTATTGAGAGCGAGATTGCCGCGGCAGATGACATCGTGATCAATGCTGCGATAGAAAAAGTGGACTGCAGCCGCCATTATCTGGTGGAGATATTGCGCAGCAAGCCCCACAGGCTCCATACGGAGGCGGAAAAAGTACTGGCTGCATTTTCTCCGGTGCTTGCTGCCCCTTATGAGATATATCAGACAAGCAAACTCGCCGATATGGATTTCGGGTCTTTTGCAGTGAACGGCAGAGAGTATCCTCTGGGTTATTCACTTTTTGAGGACGACTATGAATTTGAGGCTGAAACTGCCGTCCGCCGTGCTGCCTTCCGCACCTTTTCCGATAAACTGCGACAATATGAGAATACTACTGCAGCTTGTTATAACGCCTTCCTTACTCGCTGTCGGATCGAGGCGCATCAGCGAGGGTTCGGCTCAATAACAGAGGCAGATCTTTTCCGCCAACATGTAAGTCAGGAAATGTATGACAGACAGATCGACCTTATCACCAGGCTTCTGGCTCCCTCAATGCGGAAATATACCCGCCTCTCAGCAAAAATGCACGGACTGGACAGAATGACTTTTGCAGATTTGAAGCTTCCGTTGGACAGTGACTATGATCCCCGGGTAACTATTGAGGAATCCAGAGAATATGTTCGAAATGCACTTTCAGTTCTCGGTGAGGACTATGTGAGGATGGTTGATGAAGCCTATGATCAGCGCTGGTTTGACTTTGCAAAAAACAAAGGCAAGGATACCGGCGGCAACTGTGAATCTGTTTATGGAAAAAATTCCTTTATCCTGCTTACATGGAACAGCCGGATGGCGGATGTTTTCACCATAGCCCATGAACTCGGACATGCAGCACATGATCGCTTCAGCAGTGCGGCACAGTCCTTTTACGACAGAGAGTGCTCTCTATATCTGGTGGAAGCACCTTCTACTCTGAACGAGCTGCTTCTGGGCCAGTATCTGTTGGAGACCGGCGGTGATAAGCGTTTCAGACGATGGGTACTCTCTGCGCTGGTAGGCAATACTTATTATCATAACTTTGTCACTCACCTGCTCGAAGCATGGTATCAGCGCGAGGTGCTGAGAATAATTGATGCGGGAGGTTCTGTCAACGCTAATATACTCAACAGGATATTCAAGAAAAATCTGAAAACCTTCTGGGGAGACACTGTAGAACTGACAGAAGGCTGTGAACTCACATGGATGCGGCAGATGCATTACTATGTGGGGCTTTATCCTTATACCTACAGCGCCGGCCTTACTCTTGCCACTCAGATAGCGCTGGATATCCGGCGTGAAGGCACCCCTGCCGTTGAACGATTGAAAAGAATGCTCTCTGCAGGAGGCACGCTCGATCCAGTTGGACTGGCTGACCTGGCAGGCGTGAATATCACTTCTGATCAGCCGCTGCGCAACGCCATAAGCTATGTCAGCGATATGGTCGATGAAATTTGTGTACTCACTAAGGAGCTGGATGGCATCAGTATAGATTGATACTCAGCATGTGAAACGCAGCAACATGTTTGATTAAACAGCAAAAGCGCGGTTCCGTTATACGGAACCGCGCTTTGCTGTTTCTGTTCGATCTATCTTCAGATAAAAATATATTTCTTAAAGCTAAAAATTGCTCAGGTCACCTTTAATACCGAGCCGATGGTCGCAAGCAGCGACAAAGCAAGCACGATGATCTGGAAAGGCAAAGTCCCTAAGGAACCGAGCAGCTCAGATCTCCCTACGCGTTTTCTCGACCGGTTGTAGGCAAGGATGATACCGAGGCTGGTGACTACCATTATTATGCTCGCTATCCTCGAAAGCGTCACGAAGCTCGAAGCGGCGGCGATTGCCAGAAGGAGCGGCGGGAGCGAAGCTGCAAGCCAGCATATGTCGCGATTCCAGTGCAGCTGTTCGAATATTATATCCCTAAGGTTCAGCGTGTTGGTCCAGAAAGAAGTGGCAAGTGCCAGCAGAGTGAAGATATATCCTACTATGCTGACCCATCCGCCCATCTTTCTCGCCAGATCGACGAGAGCGCCGTCCTCTGTTATATCCTGACCGGTTCCCATGAGCGTTGTAAGAGTGACAAGGAAGATGACACAGGCGTTCAGTATGATGCCGAAGCTTATGGCCGCGCGGATACGTCCTGGCTTCATAGCGAGACCTTTCACAACCTGCGGAGTAGACATTACTGCTGAAAGCGAGAAGGAGACCATACCGAAGAGCGCAAGAACATTGCTCCAGGTCCGAAACCGGGTGGGCATAGGGTATACGTTCCCGCGAAGAACAGCAAAAAGCAGGAGCAGAACCACTATCACCATCCCGCCGACAGCATATTTCTCACATATGCCAACGAGCTTTACTCCGAAGAAAACCACAGCGGCACAAAGCACATAGAATATCAGCATCCCGGCTATGCGGCTCACACCGAACCAGCTTTCGAACACCGCGGCAGCTCCTGTCAGATACGCGCCGACGTTGACAATCACGGAAAAACCCATCAGCGCGAAAGCAAGCCATGTGAAGATCTTTTTGAAAAGTCCGGAAAAAAGCTCTGCGTTGAAGCATTTTACGAATTGGGCACCTTTATTGTTAAGCGAAAGCTCAGCGATCAGCAGATGCAGAACTATGTTGAACAGAGTGCAGATCAGAAGGATTATGATAATGTCTCTTATGCTGTTTCGCGATGCAAGATAGGGCACGGAAAGAATCCCCGCGCCTATTCCGTGGCCGACTATAATGCTCGCAGCCTCCGGGAAGGACAGATCTGTCCGTTCTTTAAGCTTCATTGGACATGATCCTTTCATAAAAATATTGCGTGATCGAATAATCGGGATGTCCCGGGTAAGAGGACATCCCGATCGCTTTATTACTATGCTGTTCTGCAGCGGTTCAGCCTGCCGATGGCAGAGGCCGCTGCATGGCCCATTCGAAAAGCTCTTTCAGCGAACCCTGAGTGTTCTCAAATACGAACTCGGCTCCGCTGTTGGTACAGAAGCCCGCCCTTGAAAAGAGAAATTTCTTTTCGAACCGGTATTCCTTTACCGCACTTCGCTGGATGACGACAAAATCCTTGGCGGAGAGAGCTCCGGCGAAGATCACCATCAGGCGACGGTCGGTTATTGCTAGCATTTTGCGGTTGCCCTCGTGCACTCCGGTGAGGATGCAGTTGAGCGTTTCATCATCAGCGAGGACCTGGGCCAGAGCGTTCAGTTCCTTCCTGTGATAGAAATCACTGTATATCGAGAGCTCCTGCAGGCGTCTGTCCAATGCTTTTCTGTTCATGGATCACTGGAGAAGAACGGAATCGTCTTTGAGGAACTTGGTGCTCTTGGCTATGCAGCAGGTGCAGGTCAGGTCGCCGACGACGTTCAGAGCGGTACGGCCCATATCGAGTATGGCGTCGATACCGAGGATCATCGCGTATGCACCGGCGAGGACAGTGCCCTCTGCAATGGGCAGATTGATGCCCTGCATGACCATTGCCAACATGATGGCGCCGGCTCCGGGAACACCTGCAGTGCCTATGGAGGCAAGAGTTGCAAGCAGAACGACCATTGCCATCTCACCGAAGGTAAGGCCACGGCCAAAGCAGCTCATTACGAGGAAGAACGCGCAGACGCCCTGATAGATAGCCGTGCCGTCCATATTGATCGTTGCGCCGAGAGGCAGTGAGAACGCATATACTTCCTTGTCTACGCCGAGGTTCTCTGCGGCTTCCATCGTGGTCGGAAGAGTACCGTTGGAGGAACGGGTGACAAATGCGGTGATGAAGGGGATCCTGGCTTCCTTGAAGAAGGGGCCGATCTTGATGCGGAATATCTTAAGCAGACCGCCGTATACAAGAACGATGTGTATAGCATATCCGAGGAAGCATGCTATGGTGACTGTGAGCAGTGCACCTGCAACCTTGGCGCCGTTCTTGGCAAACACTTCGCAGATCAATACCGCGACGCCTATTGGTGCATACTGCATGATGCCGCGAACGACCTTCATCATGATCTCGGTCAGGCAGTCAAATACATTATACATTGTGGTGGAGATGGTGCGGATCCTCTCGTCGTCGGATACCTTCATGTATGACAGGCAGAGACCGAAGATCAGAGCGAAGAAGATGACCTGGAGCACAGTCTCATTGACAAGAGATGAAAGAACGCTTGTCGGGACTATGTCAGAGATGGTCTTCCATACGCTTACATCCGCTGTTTTTCCTGCTGCATCAGCAGCCATTTCGGTGACAGCGGCCAGCTCGGCATGGGGCTGGAAGATGTTGGCCATAATAAGGCCGATGATAACGCCGATGGCAGAGGTGACCAGATAGATGATGATCACGCGGATGCCGACTTTACCGACGTTCGCCGGAGAAACAGAAGATGCTCCGACTACCAGAGAACCGACTATCATCGGTATGATGATCATCTTCAGCAATCTGGTAAAGATCGTACCGAACATGCTGATCCATGCCGGAAGTGCCGTTACGCCGTTGGCAGCAAGGATGATGCCGGCGACCGCACCGATTACGAGACCGATAAGGATCTTGTACAGTACGTTGAAGTTCAGGTATGCTCTAAAGATACCGCCCTTCTTGGGTGCTTCGTTTTCCATATTTTCCCTCCTATAAAAAATTTGCCTTTTCCCGCCTTGGCCGGCGGAGACAATCACTGCATCAATTATACTATATTTTTCAGATTTGGGTAGTGGTTTTCTGGTTATTATTTCAAAAAATCGTAAGAAAAACTCCTTCCGGCATTGCCGCCGGAAGGAGAGTTGATTATTGCTTATGTTCAGTCTCCGGACTGCTGTCTGACACGGTATCCGCAGTATTCTATGGCAGCTTTGGCGAGTTCCCTGGTAGGATCGATGAAGGGACCGGGCACAGCAAGGCGGTCCGAGAGTATTGGGAGTTCCGTGCAGGCGAGCAGGAACAGATCCGCACCTTTTTCACGAAGGCCGTCGAGAAGCGAACACCACAGATCCTTTACGGGATCCAGCGGTTCAGATGCTTTTACAACGTCGTAAATCAGGTGCATCAGGATACTCTGTTCCTCGTCGTCCGGCACTATATAAGAAACTCCGTATCCATCGAGCGCACGGGCGTATACTCCGGAAGCAAGAGTCCCGCGGGTGGCGAGAATGGCAGCCTTCATGCCCGGATACAAAACGGAACACCTTTCGGCGGTGATCTTCGTCATATCCAGAATAGGAACGGACACATGCGGCTGAAGTTCCGGAAGGAAGTAATGGGCGGTGTTGCAGGGCATAATTATGCACTCCGCTCCGCAGGATATGAGATTCCCGGCAGCAGAAAGCATCTCCGGAACAGGATCCGGTCCGCCGGATAGAATGGCGGAGGTCCTGTCAGGGATGGCGGTATTGCTGTCGATGATCACGCGAATATGATCATTATCGCAGCCGGCGTCTGTGAGTTCAACTATCTTTGTGTAAAGGTCGGCGGTCGCCATAGGACCCATACCGCCGAGTATACCGAGGCGTTTTTTCATTTTATCCTCCGATGAGTTCCGAAATTACCTTTACTGCCAGCAGCAGAAGTACTATCACTATCACTGGACGGACGATCTTTGAGCCGTCCTTTATGGCAAGCCCCGAGCCTATATAATGGCCGGCTATCGATGAGACGGCGCCTATCAGCCCGAGCACAATGAAGACCTTGCCGTTCATAAGGGAGGTGACCACAGCTCCGATGTTGCTTGAAAGATTGACGAGCTTCACATTGCCTGAAGCGGTGCGAAGATCCATCTTTGCCAGATTGCAGAAGATAAGTATGAGAAAGGTCCCCGTTCCCGGCCCGTAAAATCCGTCGTAAGCACCGACGATGAAAGAGGAAATAAGAACTATGGCAGTCTGCCGGGCGGGATCGATATCTCCTGCTTCCTCCGGTAGCTTTTTCTGCCGGAGCACTATAAAGGCCACCACGGGGAGCACTGCCAGAAGCAGCCATTTGAGATATCTCTCGTCTATTGCAAGCTGGAGCCGGGTACCGAGATGCGCGCCGATCAGGGCGAGAATTATAGAGGGGATACCGAGCTTCCAGTTAACAAAGCCGTTTTTTATGAACCGGGCTGTTGATACAGCCGTGCCGAGCCCGGATGAGAGTTTATTTGTTCCGAGAGCAAGATGGGCGGGAAGACCTGCAAGAAAATACGTAGGAACGGAAATGATCCCGCCGCCGCCTGCTATGCCGTCAACGAAGGATGCGAGGAAGACTCCGATGACGACTATTATTACCATACGTGCGGTCAGCACGACCGGAAACAGCATCGCCTGCACCTGACGTGATCCTCCCTTCTCCGTTGTTTTATCTATAATAACACCGCGGTGAAAAAAGTAAAGGAAAGATAAACGGAAAAATAAAACGATAAAATACTTCGATATGTGTTGAAGACGGATGTTTAATGTGCTATGGTGGAGAAAGAAAAAACTGCTGTGGAAAATAGACAAACAGCAGGCGAAAATCAATAATTATTTATGCAGAAAGGAAAACCGCATGAAAAAATATCAGGAGATGACGGCTGCGGAACTTCAGGATGAACTTGCGGAAGTCACCGGTCTATATGAAGAGCTTAAGGGAAGAGGCCTGTCTCTCAATATGGCAAGAGGAAAGCCCGGAAAGGCACAGCTGGACATGGTAAGCGACATAATGGACGTGCTGAGGTCGGACAGCGATTTTATGTGCGACGGGATCGATGTCAGAAACTACGGCAATCTTGAAGGTCTGCCCTCCTGCAGAGCGCTGTTTGCGGATCTGCTCGGAGTAAAGCCGGAAAACGTTTTCATAGGCGGGACAGCCTCACTCCAGATGATGTATGATACCATTGCCAAAGCCTATACCCACGGCAGAGTTAATGGTGACGGACCCTGGGCAAAACTGGACAAAGTGAAATGGCTATGCCCTGCTCCAGGATATGACAGGCACTTCGGCATATCTCAGAGCTTCGGCATGGAGATGATCGCCGTTCCGATGACTTCTGAAGGCCCGGATATGGACGTGGTGGAGGAGCTCATAAAAGATCCCGATGTCAGGGGCATGTGGTGCGTTCCGAAATACTCCAATCCCGACGGCATCATCTACAGCGCGGAGACCATAAGTAGGATCGCCTCCATGAAACCGGCGGCCAAAGACTTCCTTCTTATGTGGGACAATGCATACTGCGTTCATGAATTTTTCGGCGATTACGTTCCCTTCCCGGATATCTTGGGCGAATGCACAAAATACGGCAATGAGGATATGGTGTTCGAATTTGCTTCAACTTCCAAGATTACGTTCCCGGGTGCCGGTATCTCGGTGTTCGTCTGCAGCGTTAACAATATGAACCATATGAAGAAGCTGCTCAATGCCCAGATAATCTCTTACGACAAGGTAAATCAGCTGAGGCATGTGCGCTATTTCAAGGATAAAGAGGGTGTGCTGGCGCTGATGAAGAAGCACGCTGCCATTCTCGGACCGAAGTTCCGCTGCGTGCTTGACTGGCTCGACAGGGAGATCGCACCGAGAGGCATAGCAAGCTGGCAGCATCCGAACGGAGGCTATTTTGTAAGCGTCAATACTATGCCCGGCATTGCAAAAGCCACATGGCAGCTTTGCAAAGAGGCCGGACTTACCATGACTGACGCCGGAGCCACCTTCCCGTACAAAAACGATCCGAAGGACAGCAACATCAGAGTGGCACCTTCTCTTCCGCCTACGGAGCAGCTCGAACAGGCTATGGAGATATTCTGCGTGAGCATGAGGCTTGCAGCGCTTCGCAAGCTTTGCACGGAGTGATTTTCCTGACCGGAAAAGATAAAACAAGAGCGCCGCAGATCACTGCGGCGCTCTTTCACGTTATAACAGTCTTATTTTTTCTTTTCGCCCTTCTTGCAGCCGTTTTCAGCCTTGACATATTTCTGGACTACAGGACAGAAAGCAACGACGTTTTCGCTGAAGCTCCATTCCTTGATCTTCGTGCATTCGCTGCATTTGACATTTTTTGCCGCCATTACAAGCCCCTCTCTCTTGCAGTTTATTGTATTCGGTATAAAAAATTATATAACAGTTTGTCTCTGCGCGCAAGCAAAACCGTAAATTGCCGATTTTGAGGAAATAAAAGTCCATAATTTACAGTATTTTTGCATTATTTTTACGGAATACGGATATATAATCAAATCGTGGCAGAATGACTTTTCTGCTGCCGGCGTTTCTTACGGATAAAATACCCGGATAATGAAAGGGGGATTTATATGAAAAACACCAGGCGAATCTATCTCATACTGATTGTTGCCGTAGTCATGATAACGGCGGTGCTGGCACTTGTCTGGACGCTTAAGGATAATGATGTCAAAAGCGTGCCGGAACCTGCGATCACTACAGCGCCGGTGAAACAGACAAAAAAGATAGTAGAGGTCGAAAAGATCATAGAAGTGGAGAAAAAGATCTCCGGAGACATCATACAGGACGGCCTGAGAGATATGGGCTTTCTTGTAACGGAGGAATATTACTTCACTGAGGTGGTAAGCTATTCCAGCGTGAAGAAGCTTTTCAAGACCATAAAACTCGGTATAACGGAATCGAGCTATCTGGCAAGCTACGACGGAGTGATTTCCGCAGGGCTGGATTTTGAAAAGATAAGCGTGGAAAAAAACGACGAAGAGAGGATAATAACGATCCGACTGCCGAAATCGGAAGTAAAATACATGCAGATCGACCCGGAAAGCTTCGTGCTTTATTCCGAGAAGGAAGGCCTCGGAAACAAGATCTCCCTGAGTGATTATAACGATTCCCTTATAGAACTGGAGAAAAACGCCGAAAAGAAAGCGGTGGACAGAGGTCTTCTGAAGCGTGCGGATGATAATGCGAAGCTCGTTATCTCAAATTTCGTGAACAGCCTTGTGGATACATCTGACTATATGGTCAGATATATCGCAGACTGAGAAGGGAGGCAGAAACGATGAAAGACAATGCGGTTTTGAAAAAGGTTTTCATATGCGTGCTGCTGCTTCTGGCGGCAGTGATATCACTGCTGTATCTGGGCGACTGGGCTATGAAGATAGAGACACACAGCCACACGATCAACTCAATCGATGATAAGGTGGACATGGTGATGAAGCTGACGGCCGCCTCCACTGTGGCCTCAGCGGGCATCTCAGCCATTCCGGGAGACACTGCAACGCCGATCGCAGAAAAGCTTGCGGATTTCACCCAGTATTTTCTCCTGATAATGTGTGTGCTCTATGCCGAAAAATACTCCGTGACGATTATAGGCCTTGCCACCTTTAAGATCCTGCTGCCGCTGGCATGTGTTTTCATGGGAATATCCCTGTTCAGTGAAAACGCGCTCTGGCGGAGGCTTTCGGTGAAGTTTGCCGTGTTCGGACTCGCCATTTTCCTCATTATTCCGGCCAGCATAAGAGTCTCGGACATGATCTACACCACCTTTGATGATTCGATAAACAATACCATCAACACTGCGGAGCAGATCGCCGACGACACTGTAGAACTGACTGATGCGGGAGATAACAGCGGTCTCGTCCAGTCCATCCTGAACGGAATATCCGAGACAGCCTCAAGTCTTACCGAGAAGGCTGCAAATACCCTAAACCGCTTCGTGGAGACGCTTGCTGTTATGATAGTGACATCATGCGTGATCCCGATACTCGTTGTGATCTTCTTCGTATGGGTGGCCAAGATAATAACGGGAGTAAATTTCATTCCCGATCTGATGTCACCCGGCGGATTGAGCAAGCTTTACAGGAGACGCCGCAAACCGGAACCCGAAGCCGAAGCAGCAGAATAACAAAACAAAAGGAGACAGGCTGAAAGACTGTCTCCTGATTTTTTGATCAGTTGTTTTACTGTTCTTTTTCTGCCGCCTTTTTCCTGATAATGGCCTTGTCGCAGAAGTCTATGCCTAAGCAGCTGACGATGCCGACAGCCGCGCAGATAAGTATCATGAAGAAAATTACGCGGAATGAGCCTGAAGCATCGTAGAGCTTGGCGGCGATATTGCTGCCGAATGAGGCGATAAGCAGGTTGCAGTTAATGATGGAGAAGTTCAGAGGATAGTTCTTCATTCCGTAATAGGAACTTACAAAGGCGGAGTTCGTCGGGGTGACTCCGCCGTAGGCAGCGCCTCCGATAACAAAGCCGAGAACGAGCAGGACGAAACTGCTCTTGAGCAGAGCAAGTATCAGGATGACAGATTCCAGAATAAACAGTGCGTTTACGATCTGCATGACAGCACTCCTGCCTATCCTGTCATACAGTCCACCGAATATGATCCTGGAGATCCCGTTGGCAATGGAAATAAGACCGACTACCGTAGCGACAGTCCCGCCGGTAACGCCTGCTTCCGTTGCTACGCCTTTTGCCTGTGAGATCAGGGCAAGACCTGCGGCTGACATGAATATGACCCAGAGGAGATACAGCCAGAAGGAAGGCTGCCGCAGCATAAGACCCGCGTTTGCTTCGATCGCAGCCGGATTCTCCCTGTGCTTTTTGCCATTGGCTGTGGGCTTGATATCAAAGTCAGGACCGGGCTTTTTGATGAAAAAACCGCAGACTGCCATGACCACGGCAATAATAATGCCGATCACGGTGAAGGATGTGCGCCATGCACCGAAGGTCTTGGGCGTGAAGGCGTCATAGAGCTTGCCTATTACAAAGCTTGAGATGCCGAAGCCCATAAGCAGGATGCCGGAAATCAGACCCTGCTTATCCGGGAACCATTTGCCGACCGTGCTCATGACGGCACTGTAGGCAAGACCGGAGGCAAAGCCGCAGATAACGCCGAATCCGATGATCAGCATTATAAGACTGCTGATATTTGCAGAAATGAGAAAACCAGTAAGAAACAGCACGGCGGACACCCAAACATAGATTTTCGCAGGGATTTTTGAAGCAAGTGCACCACTCGCTACACAGCCAATGCAGAAAAAGATCATTACGACCGTATAAGGCCGAGTGATCTCATCCTGGTTCCAGCCAAAATCAGTCTTAATGGGACCGGACAGAACAGTCCAGGCATAGACAAGCCCTGCGAACAGGAGAATAACTACGCCTATTATTGCGTAAAGCCATCTTTTCTTTTCCATATCAGGCCTCCGATGATTATTTATGATCCCATTATACCGACAAGGCAGTTCTCTTTCAACAAAAACACTTAAAAAAATAAGTATTGGAAGA
>JAIKVS010000107.1 GCA_024685535.1 Oscillospiraceae bacterium
GTGATAGGCTATGACGACAACGGCCATATGTATCAGACTATTGACAGCAGGTATCCGACTAACACCAGCGGTGAAAAGATCCGCTCGATAATCGCCGGTGCAGCTGCCGGTGCAGCTGATGTGGTCACGCTCAGTGACGCTGAACCTTTTTATATTTCGGCAGATAAACCGGAGATCAGGATATGCATAGATAAATACAATGAGTATACAGGTGAGAATGCAAAACCTTTCACTATGGGCGGGGGCACATATGCGAGGCATTTTCCGAATGCGGTCTCGTTCGGAGTTGAAACAGAATCGCTTAAAGAGCCGGAATGGGTGGGTTCAATACACGGACCGGAAGAAGCCGGTAATGTTGACTGGTTCCTGAAAGCCCTCGAGATGTATATTTCGGCAATCATTGAACTGGACGCTGTTCTTTAAGATTTTTACAGAAAATCTATTATTTATCAAAAAAATATTATATAATAATTATTTAGGATTATATTTAACCTTTTATCCACCACATCCTTTATAAGGAGGATCACGTCATGAGTAACAAAAGAGCCCTTGTAGTGGAAGACGACGGCAATATTGCAGAACTTCTGAGATTATATCTCGGCAAGGACGGTTTTGATGTAATGATATGCGCCGACGGAGCCAAAGCTGAAGGGATATTCGATCTGTTCCAGCCCAATGTTGTACTGCTGGACGTTATGCTTCCCGGTAAGGATGGCTGGGAGATATGCAGGGCAATACGTCAGAAATCCTCCACTCCTATCATCATGCTGACTGCCAAGGGTGAACCGGCAGACAAGATAGGCGGTCTTGAAATGGGGGCTGATGACTATGTCACAAAACCATTCAATGTTAAGGAACTGATTGCAAGGATCCATGCAGTGATGCGCCGGACCGAGGGAGAAACTGCTGAAGAAAAAAGGCTCGTATTCGATAAGCTTGAGATCAATATGGATTCTTATGAGCTGATAGTTAACGGTGTGAAGGTAGATACGCCGCCTAAAGAGATGGAGCTGCTCTATCACCTTGCAAGCTCGCCCAACAGGGTATTCACAAGGAATCAGCTTCTTGATGAAGTATGGGGTTTTGACTATTTCGGAGATTCAAGAACCGTTGACGTCCATGTCAAACGCCTTCGCGAAAAGCTGGAAGGTGTATCCGACAAGTGGAGCCTGAAGACAGTATGGGGCGTCGGCTATAAGTTCGAAGCAGATCAGGCCTAAATCATGAAAAGCATATTCCTACGCAACTTCCTCGCTACCGCATTGATGATCGGCATATGTTTCCTTTTTATAGGAATAAGCTTTCTCAGCATAGGCCGCACTTTCATACTCAACGAGTATTCCTCGGACATGCAAAACGCTGCTGAAGAAGTTGTACGTATGACCAGTGCATCCTATTCTTCTGACGGCAGCGATATGCCAACACTCAAGCTGTATATCGTATCTGTCGCAAAGGGTACCGGCAACACCATCATGATCGCAGACACTTCAGGTGAGATCCAGTTATCCAGCGAGCTTTCAGGAGACTCATACACCGGCCTGAAAGTATCAGATCAATTGCTGCAGGAGCTTGAAAGCGGTTCAGATATAAACAGACTCGATACATTGGGCGGTGTTTTCCCATCAAAGCAATATGTCGTAGCCGCACCGGTCGAATCTTCAGATTCCGGTGAACGTCTTGGTTATGTTTTCGTTTCAAACAGGCTCGACAATATTCTCGCCGCATGGAATCAGCTGCTGAATATCATAGTTGCGATCGGACTGTCCGTATTTGTCATCGTGCTTCTTATGGCCATGCTTTACTGGCGGCGGATGTCCAAACCTTTAGATGAGATCTCCGCCGCATCCCGGAAGTTTGCCCGGGGAGATTTCTCCGTGAGGGTCAAACAGGTAGAGGACCCGGAGAATGAGCTCGGAGCGCTTATAGATTCCTTCAACAAAATGGCCGACTCACTCGAGAGTGCCGAAAAACGCAGAAGTGAGTTCATCTCCAACATTTCACACGAACTGCGCACTCCTATGACCACAATTGGCGGATTTGCAGACGGACTGCTCGACGGCACCATTCCTGAAGAGGACAGTGTAAAATATCTCACGGCAATAAGAGA
>JAIKVS010000188.1 GCA_024685535.1 Oscillospiraceae bacterium
GCCTGGGCTTCCTTCATATAGCCGATCTCCTCTTCGGATTTGGAAGCCCTGAGGTCGGAGAATATATACTGGGCAGGGACAAGTTCACAAGTGAGCTGTTCCTTCAGGTCGAGATATCTGCCGTAGCTTACGGACTTTTCCTCGATTCCCAGCCTTTTGACTGCTGCGGCGGAAATGAGCTCTGAGATGAAGTCCCTTAGGGGCTTCTGCCTTTCATACATCAGCACCTCAACGCCTTCGGCATGGAGGTTCGCAGCTTCAATGTATCTTGAATCAGTGATCAGCCAGGCGCCTTCCCGTGCCACTATCACGGAACCGTCCGTAAAGGGGAAGCCTGCAGCATAGCGCTGGTTCTTTTCATTCTCTATTATGACCGCATCAAGGTCTTTTTCGGCCAGTTTCTGTCTTATTTTTTTAATGTTGTTCATATTCCTGTCTCCTCTGATGATGGCCGTGGGAACGAAACGATGAATACTGAACCCTGCGGCTTGTTTGCTCCTACCGTTATGCTGCCTCCATGAGCAAGCACAGCGTCATGGACTATGCTCAGGCCGAGTCCGCTGCCTCCGGCTTCGCGTGAACGGGCTTTGTCAACCCGGTAGAATCTGGAAAAGATATTGAGCCTGTCCTCCTCGGGGATACCTATGCCCGTATCCTCCACCGTCAGGGAGACTGTCTCCTCATCGGCCTCGGATACAACGTGAACAAGGCCGTCTTTTACATTATACTTTACGGCGTTTTCTATAAGATTGAAAACTATATGGTAGAGATCCTCAGACGTTGCCATTATAACGCATCCGTCTGCAAGGTCGCACCTTATCTTAACGCCCTTTTCAGCTGCCAGGGGATTCAGCACAGAGACCGCATCGATCACGGTCTGCTTCACATCAACCGGCTCCGGGACCACCTGGACGTCGTCATCCAGCCTTGAAAGGTCAAGGAGTTTTTCCGTCGTGCGCTGGAGCCGCTCTGCTTCATTCCCGATGTCGGTCACGAATTCACGGACGGTATCCGGGGGTATATCTTCGTTCTGAACAATGCTGTCCGAAAGCAGCCGGATGGAGGCGAGAGGCGTTTTAAGCTCGTGGGAAGCATCCGACACGAATCGGCGGCGCTGTTTTTCCGTAGTATCCAGCCTTTCTGTGAGCTGGTTGAATTCATCTCCCAGTTCTGTCAGTTCATCATTCCCGCGTGTCACAAGGCGGTGTGAATAGTCGCCTGCGGCAACTATTCGGATGGATGAAACGAGCTCACGCATCCTGCGTATAAGGACCTCTGAAAATACGGCAACTGTTGCCAGTGATACAAGGCCTATCGCAAGAGAGAGATTGCGTATCCGGTTCTGGATCCCAATCAGTATCTGTGCGCGCTGGGCATCATATTCATAGAGATATACGGCACCGGTTATCATTCCGAGCCTGTTGCTCACTGGGGTGCACGCTGAGCTTCGGAAAGCGGAATCTTCAAAGAAGGAATGGAATATTATCTTGCCTCGCAGAGATTCCCTGATGTCATCTATCTCAGGATCAACGCCTGTCTGCCCGCCGTCGTCATAAACAGCCAGTCCTTCATCATTTACAACGACTGTCCTTGCAAATCCGCTGATATCCAGAAACGCCAGCACATCGGCTACGGTTTCCCGTGTGAGGCTGTCAAGTCCGCCGAGCGAAGAAGAGATCACCGAAGCCTGTGCGGATAGCGATGCTTTCTTTTCTTCGAAGACCTGGTCCCGTGAAGCAGTCAGCGGGAAGATATTCAGGAGGATCAGGAGGATGACCAGCAGCACGGAGACAAATGCAATGAACTGATTTCTTATGCTGTGCATTTATTACTCCTTATTCGGCAAAATAATAGCCGACTCCCCATTTCGTGATTATATATTCCGGAGCGGCGGGATCACGTTCGATCTTTTCGCGAAGTCTGCGGATATGCACATCCACCGTCCTGGTATCTCCCATATAGTCATAATCCCAGACAAGCTCCAGAAGCTTGTCGCGGCTGTATATCCTGCCGGCGTTCTTCATAAGAAAAACGAGCAGGTCGAATTCTTTCAGCGTCAGATCCACGGAAACTCCGTCTTTAGAGACGCTCCTGCGTTCCGTATCCACTTTCAGAGAGCCTTTTGTCATAACAGAGGAAGGCAGTTCGTTTCCGGGCTGCGCAGAGGAGCTTAATCCCGCACGACGCAGCAGGGCTCTGACCCTTGCTTTTAGTTCAAGAATCTTGAAAGGCTTTGTGATATAGTCATCGGCTCCGGATTCGAATCCCATCAGCAGGTCTGAATCCTCACTGCGGGCGGTGAGCATGATGATGGGAACGGTAGAGAACATACGGATCTCCTGACAGGCAGTAAGACCGTCCTTCTTTGGCATCATCAGATCAAGGATGATGAGATCGTAGCCGTTCTCTCTCGCCATCCGGACGGCTTCTTCACCGTCATAGCAGGAATCGACGGTATAGCCTTCGTTTTCAAGATTGAACTTAATGCCCTTTACGAGCAGCTTTTCATCATCTACAACAAGAATTTTCATCATTCATCACCCGTTACGATATATTCTGATACGGCAGCAAATATCTCATCTCCGATGCCGGGCACTTTCTTAAGATCAGCTGGAACTCCGAAAGGTCCGTTTGCTTCACGCCATGCCACTACAGCACCGGCAAGAGATGGGCCTATGCCCGGCAGACGCTGCAGCTGGGCAGAATCTGCGGTGTTAATGTTTATTACATCTCCAGGCATTACAGGATAGGGCTTCTCATCTTCAAGTCCGCCTAGCATCAGAGCTTCAGGATCGGCCTTTCTTTCGGTCACCATGCGCATACCGGTTCTTCCCGCGTTTAAGGCAAGAGAAATGCCGAGGATAAGCAGAAACAGCAGTACGAGCGATATGGAAATGATCATTGTCGTCTTCTTGCTGAGCATCTGACCTCCGGTGCGGGAAAAATGCAGTTGCAATTCTTTCCTGCAAACTTTATAATACCTTAGTCGTTCTTTATTATAATAATATATCATAATCCCCGGGAAATGGGAGTGTAAAATGAAAAAAATCAGGGTCACGGCCTTTATTCTGATAATATGCACCGTAATGTGTATTGCCGCTCCGGCAGCGTCGGCGCTCGATGAGCCTTCCGTTGTTGCACATTCGGTAGTGGTGGCCGATATGAATTCGGACCATATCATATATTCAAAAAACAAGGATGAGAAGGTCGCACCGGCAAGCCTAACCAAAATAATGACGATCCTTATCGCGATAGAGGCGGTGGAAGCGGGGGAGTGCTCCCTTTCAGACGTTATAACCGCGCAGGATGACTGCCGCATCGGCATGGAGAGCGACAGCTCCACATCGGATATCTATCCTGGTGAGCAGATGCGCCTTGAGGATCTCATGTATTGCGCAATGCTGCAGTCGGCAAACGAGTCGTGCAATATAATAGGAACATATCTCTCCGGCAGCATTTCGGCTTTTGTGCAGCTGATGAATGACAGAGCGGCCGCTCTCGGATGCCTGAATACGCACTTTGCAAATACTAATGGTCTTACAGATCCTGACCACTATTCAACGGCATACGATTTTTCGCTTATTACAAGAGCAGCGATAGGCCATTCGCTGTTCATGACCATTTGCAACACCAAGAGCTATACTGTAGCCCCCACTAACAAAACTGCGGAAGCCCGCGTTCTGGACAGTACGAATGCGCTCATCTGCTCAGATTCCATGTATGGCAGCGGATATCTCTATGAAGGTGCAGCCGGAGTCAAGACAGGCTATACCAGGGCAGCAGGATACTGCCTCATTTCCACTGCCACCAGAAACGACGTTGGGATCATATGCATCGTTATGGGAAGCACCGGCGTACTTAACTCCGACAGAGAGGACTACGGCCATTTTGTCGATACGATAGTCCTTTATAACTGGGCTTTTTCAAATTATAAATATACCACCGTTCTGACGACATCTGACGGCATAAAGAAGGCTACTGTCGATCTCGCGGCTGGAGACGGGACCGTGATCCTCAGGCCGCAGCGCGATGTAACGCTGCTTCTGCCGAAGGACTATGACGGCACCTCAATGACTGTTTCCAACATAAAAGTCAATGAGGATGATCTGGTAGCGCCAATCGCTTCGGGCACTGTGCTCGGCACTGCGGACATATACATTGACGGCGAATACTACGAGACGATTAACCTCGTAAACAACCTCAACATTGAAGTCTCCCGCAACGAACTGCTCAGAAGACAGTTCAGGAATGTAACATCCTCCATCTGGTTCAAGTTCGGAGTGATTCTGTTCGTTATTATAATAGCATGCTATATCTTCCTTGTAGTCAGATACCGCAGGCTCAGAAAACAGCAGCTCAGAGAGCAGAGACTTGCCGAAATAAGACGCCGTAAAAGGTATGAGGAATACCAGCGGCAGGCCGGGAAATCCCCGCAGGAGCCCACGCACCGCTTTTCTGACAGCGACATGCAGGAATACCTGAGAGCCTACCGGAACGGGCAGGACGATGACGACGAAAGATACAGATAAACAGCAGGACCGGCGCTTTAAGCGCCGGTCCTTTTTGCGGTCAATACTTATAATAAAACGGACAGTGCCGTAAAGACACTGTCCGCGTTCGTTTTTAAACAGATTATCAGTCGATGACGTAAGGAAGCAGAGCGACCTGACGGGCTCTCTTTATTGCCTCTGTTACCTCGCGCTGATGCATTGCGCAGGCACCCGTGGTACGACGGGGAAGGATCTTTCCGCGCTCTGAAAGATAATGACGGAGCGTTGCGGTATCCTTGTAGTCGACGAAGGTAGCCTTCTGCTCGCAAAACTGGCAGACTTTTCTGCGTTTGCGCGCTTTGGGGTTGTTTTTATCGAAAGGCATTGCTTTATCCTCCTATTTTTAATGTATCAGAACGGGAGTTCACCGTCATCCTCAAGCTCCTCGAAAGGACTCGGAGTGTCCGCAGAGCGGCCGGGTCCGAAATCGAACTTATCGGGAGCGGATGATGCGGGATGAGACTCGCCGTCACGGCGGCTGTCGCCGAAATAGATGTTGTCGACAACGACTTCAGCGCTTCTGCGCTTGTTCTCGTTTTTGTCCACCCATTCGCGAAGCTGCAGTCTGCCGCTGACAACTACCATGCGGCCTTTGGTGAAGTATTTGTTGATATACTCGGCAGTGCTTCTCCATGCGACACAGTCGATAAAATCGGTCTGTCTGTCGCCGGACTCAGTCTTGCCGAAATCGCGGTCCACCGCGATGGTGAAAGAAGTAACGGGAGTGTTGCTCTGAGTATATCTCAACTCAGGGTCACGGACCAGACGGCCCATAACGTCGATGTGATTGAGCATCCTTTACTCTCCTTACTCCGCGCGCATGGTGATCAGGCGACGCATAATGCCGTCTGTGATACCGAGGACACGGTCGAGCTCTGCAGGGAATTCGGGTCCGCTCGTGAACTTCATTAGCACATAGTAGCCTTCAGAAATGTAGTTGATATCGTAAGCGAGCTTGCGCTTACCCATCTCCTCCAATTCATCAAGCGTACCATTAGCTTCAACAAGTGCCTTGAACTTCTCAACGACCGCTGCAGTCTCTTCCTCTGTGAGATTGGGGTTGATGATATACATTGCCTCGTATTTTTCGCTTGCTTTTGCCATGGTTGCACCTCCTTCTGGTCTTTTGGCCCCCGCTCAGGGCGGGAACAAGGAATTACCTGCCTCCTGGGACAGGCCTAATAATTATATCTGTTTTGATTGGATTGTCAAGCATTTTATGATACATCCAGTATAGAAAAACAGTGCCGTCATTTGCACGACGGCACTGTTTCGATCACTGTTTTATCTTGAACAGGCGGTACATGAAATCAAGATACCGGTCTGTTCCGGTTTTCTTTTTTTCAGGAGGCGGGGAAGCGGGATCGGCTGATTCTAGCCTGGCCTGCTGCTCCTCCAGTTCCGCAAGATAAAGGTTAAGATAATAGTTTCTGAGGAGACAGTAGCCGCACATGAGCACGAGAAATGCACCGGCTATGGCGAAGATAATGATGAATACAACAAACAGTACCCGTCTTTCCGGGCTTTCGGAAAGCGACCCGAGAATACTCCGCGCGGTATAAAGAAGATAAATGCCAACTACGAAATACAGGAAAAGACCTTCACGCTTCATGTTTTTGAATTTACGAAAAAGCTTGTCCATCTTGCAGTCTCCCCGAAAATTCAGTTATAGAGATGCTCGAATCCGTCTCTCGGCTGATAGGACAAGGGCGCTTCTTTCTGCTTCATATTGACTATAAGCACCCAGTCGTAATAAAGAAGCATGCCGACGGATCCGAGAATCATGATCTGCTGGCCGAGATATCTTTCATCTGCCAGAGTGACGATCAGAATAAACGCCCCAAAAAATGACGAGAACAGGATACGCGGAGATTTCACTGAATAGAATGAGAAGCCGGCTGCGCGGAAAAAGGCGCAGATAGCGGCGCACACAGCTACTATCTCCACACCGTACTGCCACACAACTCCGTTTATATCGTTCTGCTTATATGTCGCAATGAGCCAGACACAGAACATAATGACCGGAAGCATGGCGAAGATGTACATGAGGCTCACACGGCGCTCAGTTTGGTTATACCATTTCATCATGATCGGAAAGCTGACGCCGGTGGAAAAACCAAGAATACCAAGGATGCGGAGCAGATTTGCCGCATTGTCCAGTTCGCACTGCGCAATAAGCAGAGCAGAGCCTGCAGCCATGATAACGCCTATGGCTATTCTTATGGCCTGATAGATCCTGCCGCTGTTTTTAAGAGCTTCGCAGACGTCCTCGTCCACATACAGTCTGTCCTTGCCAAGCTTCCGCACCATTCCAACGAATACGAGCGCACCGATGATTATTACGAGAGGAACGAGAAAAGACCATAAAGAGTCATTATATAACTGATCATCGTTTGTTCCGGCAACATTCTGCAGCCAGCGGATAAATACGCCGAAAGCACCTGCGCCGACGATATAGCAGCAGGTTTCAAGGGCTCGCATCTGCAGCTTTGAAAGCATTTATCAGATCTCCTTTGAGTTTATGGAAAAGACTTTGTGATCGGCAAATCAGATTCAGTTTGCAGTGACCGTTGCGCTGCTGTCTGCAGTGCTGAGTTTATAGCTGGATCCGGAAGACAGGCTGGAAGACGTGAACAGTACGGAAGTATAATCATAAGCGGTCTCAAAACTGCTTTCGACTCCTTCACCGAACACAGTGAGAACATCACCGGCTTTGCCTCTGAAAGAAACGGAGATGAAGGACTGGGAGGAAGAGTCGGGCTTCTGGGAGTTCTTAGGGGACCCTGTGCCGAATATCGAACCTCCGCTGCAAACGAATGAAAGCTTTGCTTCAACCGGGTCGCCCACGGCGCAGAGCTTGAGATCACCGCCGGAAACAGTAACTGTACCGGTGGTGGAGACAGTGCCGTCGCCCTTTTCGCCGGACTTTATGCAGTCCTCTTCGGAGCGTACGCTTATATCACCGCCTGAGATGCTGATATCGCCCTTGGTCTGTATGCCGTCCTCAACTGAGGAGATATTCATCGTTCCACCCGTTATCTGGATCATTTCATCAGCGTGCATCCCTTTTCTGGAGGAAGAGACGGCGTTGATGATGCCACCGCTTACTATGAGCGCCTCGTTGGTGCTGATGCAGTTATCATCAGAGACAAGGTCTAGTGTGCCGCCGCTGATGGTAAGGGCTTTGTTGGCTTTTACAGCCTTGCAGCTTTCGGTAAGAGAGTTTCCGGTAGTGGTGACGGAAAGTGATCCGCCGTTTATAATGAGCTCAGTCTCTGCGGAGATACCGTCTCCAACAGAGTTTATGGAAACGGTGCCGCCGTCTATCTGCACATAACCCTTGCCGTCTTTGTCTGCGGAGGAGGATTTCAGACCATCATTTCCGCAGGTTATCGAAAGATTGCCGGCTTCCACGGTAACGCTTTCAGAACCTTTTATGCCGTTGTTCGCGGCGGTAATGGTGACATTGCCGCCCTCGATCTTCATATCGTCTTTGCATGTGATGCCGTTGTTAATATAGCCGAATATCTCCAGAGAGCCGGCGCCTTCGATATCGATGTCGTCCTCGCCGAATATCGCTCCGCCGTTGGCGGAACTGTCATAGTTTGCCATATTGGCTTCAGTGCCGGACACGATGCGGTTGTTCGTGCCTTCTGGCAGAACGATATGGAGCTTCTCCGCCTGGAGAACATAGATGGCGGGAGCCGTGAGACAGTTTAGATCGACATTTTCGAGATAGAGATATACAGTACCTGCAACATTGCCTGTATTGATGACTATCTGCCCGTCGTCAAGCCTGCCAGTCATATGGTAATCACCCTCGGCGTTGATGGTGATCACATTACTGTTTATCACAACGCCCTTACCGGAGTATTTTGCGGATTTGCCCGTAAGCTCGATCACCTCCGGTGCAGAAACGGATTCGATTTCAGGCGCCGCCTTGGAACCACATCCGGCAAACAGCAGACAGATCATTACTGAAACTAAAATAATGGCAATGAATTTCTTCATCTGGAATTCCTCAATTCAATCTTATATTCCCTTGGTGGCCATTTTCAGATAAACGCACCTGCGGAAAAAGTATGAATATAATAAACCATAATTTCCTTAAATTCAACTTAAACTGCCGACACTTGCCGAATTATACCTGTGTTGATATAATTATTAACACTCTTTTAAAGAAGTAACAGGCCAGGTGAAAGCTTTATGAGCAAAGTTGCAGTAATAGGCGGAGGCGCCTCGGGAATGATGGCTGCCCTGACTGCCGCAGAGGATAAAGAGAACAGTGTACTGCTTTTAGAACGGCAGCAGAGGGTCGGCAGGAAACTGCTAGCAACGGGAAACGGCCGTTGCAACCTGAGCAACACAGAACTTACCATGCAGAACTATCATGGGAGCGATCCCGCATTTACCGAGCACGCGCTGCGCGGTTTCGATCCGGAGAAAACGCTGGACTTTTTCAGAAAACTCGGGCTGCTCACTGTCACGGAGCCGGGAGGCAGGGCATATCCTTTATCCGATTCTGCAAACAGCGTGGTGGACATACTTCGTTTTGCATGCGCCGAGGCCGGCGTGGAGATAATAACATCATGCCCCGTCCTGGGGATAAAAAAAGACGGAAGCAAATTCCTTATTTCAGCGGGGGAAGAGACCATCAGGACGGATAAGGTTATTGTTGCCTGCGGAGGCCTTGCCGGAGGAAAGCTCGGCGGCGTTAAAGATGGCTACGAGCTGTTGGGCTCCCTCGGCCACAGCCGGACAGCACTTATCCCGGCGCTGGTCCAGGTCACTACGGATCCGGAGTATCCCAGAGCGCTGAAAGGCATAAGGGCGGATGCTGAAATTGAGCTGTTTTCAGAGGACAGACATATCTGCTCTGCCAGAGGAGAGCTGCAGTTTACAGAAAAGGGTATATCAGGTCCGGTGACATTTGATATTTCCCGGGCAGTCGCATCTCTCGGAGACAAAAAGGGGACTGTGCACATCGACTTTCTGGCTGATTATCCGCGGAATGAGGTGCTTTCTATGCTCAGAGCAAAGGCTTCCGCTTACGGGACACTGCCCTGTGAAGAGCTTTTTACGGGACTGGTGCACAACAGGCTCGGGAAAATGCTGCTTAAATGCAGCGGGCTGTGCGGGGGGAAGACCATGTCAGAGCTCACTGAGGAGGAGCTGGCTGACGCAGCCGGCGCCGCCAAGGATTTCCGCTTAAGGATAAAAGGGACGGAAGGCTTCGATAACGCCCAGGTCACTGCGGGCGGCATCAGAACTTCTGAATTCGACCCGCGTACATTGGAAAGCCGGATGGTGCCGGGGCTCTTTGCCTGCGGAGAGGTGCTGGATATAGACGGGGACTGCGGAGGGTATAATCTGCAGTGGGCATGGGCGAGCGGAAGGCTCGCCGGAAAGCTGGGCAAATGATACTTATCAGAAATTTGCGCCTTGAATCGGACGAGGATGAGAGCAGACTGGCGGAACTTGCCGCCGAAAAGGCCGGAACGGATCCAGGAAACATATCCGGTATTAAGATCCTGAAAAAATCGCTGGATGCAAGGAAAAAGGGAGATATCCACTATGTGTATTCAGTGGCGGCCGGAATAAAAAACGGCGAGCGCAGTATACTGAAAAAAGGCCGCAGAGATATTGCCGTGTACCAAAGGAAGGAATACCTTATATCAGATTATCCGGTTGAAAGCCCAAGACCTGTTATCGCCGGCTTCGGCCCGGCAGGGATGTTTGCCGCACTTGTGCTTGCCCGTGCGGGAGCGAGACCTGTAATACTTGAACGGGGATTCGCCGCACCTGAAAGGCAGAAAGCAGTTGAAGCATTCAGAAAGGGCGGGAAGCTGGATGAAAAGGCTAATGTACAGTTCGGTGAAGGCGGCGCCGGCACCTTTTCAGACGGCAAGCTGAATACTGGGATAAATGATGAGAGGCTTAGCTGGGTCCTGGAGCAGTTTTATGCACACGGAGCGCCTGAGAGCGTAACATATGATGCAAAGCCTCACATAGGCACCGACATACTTGTGGATGTTGTGCAGAATTTCCGTAAAGAGATAGTATCTCTCGGGGGCGAGGTCCGCTTCGGCCACAGGCTGGACGGGCTCATCAGTTCTGAGGGCAGGCTTTGCGGCGTGAAGGTCAGCTGCGAGGACGGAGACTACGAAATACACTGTAAGGATCTGATCCTCGCAATAGGCCATTCAGCTAGGGACACTTACGAAATGCTAAGCCGGACAGGCGTTTCCATGGAGCAGAAGCCGTTTTCTATGGGCGTAAGGATCGAGCATCTTCAAGGAAATATCAATACTGCGCAGTATGGCGAGACAGACCAGTCTCTGCCGCCTGCCGATTATTCTCTGAATGTGCATCTGCCCGACGGGACGAGTGCCTATACTTTCTGTATGTGCCCGGGCGGAGAAGTTATAGCGGCGGCATCGGAAACAGGCGGTGTGGTGACGAATGGCATGAGCGTATCCGCACGAAACGGTGAAAACGCCAATGCAGCGCTGCTTGTCACACTCCATACCGAAGACTTCCCAGGCAAAGGACCGCTAGCAGGAATGTACTGGCAGAGGGAGATCGAACAGGCGGCCTTCAGATACGGCGGAAGCAATTATCATGCTCCGGCCCAGCTCCTCGGAGATTTTCTGGTAAGAAAGGCAAGCACCGGGGCCGGGGTGGTATTTCCGAGCTACAGGCCTGGCGTAAAATGGGGAGACATCAGAGAAGTCCTTCCGGAGAGAATAACGCAGGTACTGGAAAATGCAATACCCGAGCTTGGAAAGAAACTGAAGGGTTTCGATTCATATGACGCTGTGCTCACAGCGCCAGAGACACGGTCATCGTCTCCCGTCAGGATAATAAGAGGAAAAGATCTGTCGTCTGATCTGCAGGGGCTTTATCCCTGCGGTGAAGGCGCGGGATATGCCGGAGGTATCAGCTCCGCCGCAGTCGACGGCATGAGGTGTGCTGAAGCGCTTATCAAAAAGTACAGAGAAGAATAAAAACGGCTGCGTTAAAGCAGCCGTTTTTTACTTTTCTCTTTCAGATATCTTTGATAAAAACAGAAACATAGGCATCATCGATCCGAATGCATCAGCCAGAATACCGGGCAGATCAGGGGAAAGGAGATCTCCTCCGAAATCACCGTGAGCCGCCAGTGAAAAATACTTTTTATTGTACCAACCGGCAGTATAGCCGGTTTTCAGAGCCTTAGGCCGCTTGTAATCCTCACCCTCAAGTCTGAGACCGGGCAGGGAGGCCATCTGTTCCGCGAGCCTCTCGAAAGCAGCAGGGTTTGCGTCTATAGTGCTGCGGTAGCACTCCATCTGTGCCGGGTAACCGTAGTAACCCATTCCGTAAGCGTAGGATGATGCTTTGATCTCAAACCAGAAAGCCGGGCCGTCATTGTCGGGATCTGATGAAAACTGATCAAGGCTTATCGTGAACCAGAGAGCTTCCTTATACGGGCCTCTTCCGAAAAGCCTTCTTGCATCCCGGTATATTCTCGAAACATGCACACGGAAATCGAGCCCTGTAAAGCGCTCGCTCAGTATTGCATAGGTATCTGAGGCAAGAGCCCTGAAGGGGTTGTTCAGATATGTCTCGAATTCCTGTTTATGGGCATTGAACCATGGCCTTTCATTATTGAAGGCCAGCTCCCACATGAATTCAGAAGTCTCTTTTGAAAAACCGTTGAACATAGTAAAAACCTCGCTTTGCGCCGTTGATTCTAACATATGTGCGGTAACAAATCAAGGCAACGAAAACTGTACATTGATATCGTATTATGATATAATAAATTGTTATTTTGATCAGGCTCAGAACTGTTAAAGGAGGCTTGTTCGTGAAGATAATCATAGCCGGAGCCGGCCGTATCGGAACGGAGCTCACAAAGGTCTTATCCGAGGAAGGACACGACATAACACTCATAGACGAGAATGCAGACATCATCTACCATGCTTCAAATGCCTACGATGTGATCTGTGTGGAAGGGAACGCAACTATCGCGGAAACACTGGTAGAAGCCGGCGCTGATACGGCGGATATACTCATAGCGGCCACCCAGAAGGACGAAGTCAATATGGTGTGCGGCATCTCCGCAAAGAAACTCGGAACTAAGGAAGTTATAGTCCGGGTGAGAGAAACGGAGTATATGAAGCAGAGCGAATTCCTGCGCGATGCGCTGGGCATCTCCTTTATCATAAATCCGGAATATGAGTGCGCCAAGGAGATTTCCAGGATCCTCCGCTTCCCGAGCGCTGCAAGAGTCGAGGTCTTCTCAAAAAGCAGCACTGAGCTTGTGGAGCACCATGTGCGTGAAGACGGAAAGCTTGACGGCGTCAAGCTGAAGGACCTTGAGCGGCTGTTCAAAGCGAAGGTTCTGGTAGGCATTGTAAAAAGAGGCGAGGAGATCTTCATTCCGAACGGCGAGTTTGCTCTGAAGGGCGGGGACACGCTGGAGATTACCGGTCTTTCCAATGAGGTAAGAAAGTTCTTCATTTCCGCTGGAGAATACCGCAGACCCATAAAAGACGTCATAATAATGGGAGGCGGCAGGATAAGCGTCTATCTGGCCTCTCTGCTCATAGACTCCGGCATCGATGTCACTGTGATAGAAATGGACAGGGCGCAGTGCGAAAGATTCTGCGAGATCGTTCCCAAGGCACATGTCATATGTGCGGACGGCACGAGCAATGAAGTGCTGCTCGAGGAGAACATAAAGAACGTCGGAGGATTCGTCGCGCTTACAGGTGACGACGGAGACAATATAGTCACTTCAATGTACGCATCAAAGTGCGGAGTGGAAAAAATAGTCACGAAGGTGAACAGGGATCACTATTCGGATATAATCGATAAAACCATCCTTGAAAGTCTTGTCACTCCAAAGAATGTTATAGCCCAGCAGCTTGCCAGATATGTCAGAGCCATGGACAACTCCATGGAGAGCGGCATGGAGTCGCTGTACAGGATAGCCGACGGGAAAGCCGAGGCTCTGGAATTCAGGGTGAGCACCGGTGCCAAGTGCATAGGTAAACCGCTGAAGGATCTGAGGATAAGGAAGGATATGATCATTGCCGCGATAATACACGGCTCCAAAGCCCAGATACCCAACGGCAATTCGGTTATCAGCGAGGGCGATCATGTCATAGTCATTACTGCCGCAGGCAGACTGAATGACATAGATTCAATAATTGAGGAAGCAGCCGGATGAACTACCGAATGATATGCCACGTTCTCGGCTACGTACTGCTGATCATAGCGGCACTTATGTTTCTGCCGCTCATCGCAGGGCTGTGGTACAGGGAGAACGTTCTGAATTTCGTGATAACCATAGGTTGCACTGCAGTCCTCGGCTTCATCATGACCAGAATAAAGCCGCGCAGCCAGACGCTTTTTGCAAGAGAAGGCTTTGCCATAGTAGGCATTTCCTGGCTGCTTATGTCACTTCTTGGAGCGCTGCCATTCGTGATTTGCGGCGACATTCCAAGCTATATCGATGCAGTGTTTGAGACAGCATCCGGTTTCACGACCACAGGAGCTTCCATACTCAACGATATCGAAGGCCTCTCAAGAGGGTGCATGTTCTGGAGATCTTTCACCCACTGGATCGGCGGCATGGGTATGCTGGTGTTCCTGATGGCAGTTATGCCTTTGAGCGGAGAGCACTCAATGCATATAATGAGAGCCGAGGTCCCAGGACCGACAGTCGGTAAACTTGTCCCGAGAGTCAAGAAGACGGCAAAGATACTTTATCTTATCTATTTTGGTATGACCGTGCTCGAAGCAGTGCTTCTGCTTTGCGGCGGCATGAGCTTCTTCGATGCGTTGCTTCATGCATTTGCAACTGCCGGAACCGGTGGCTTTTCGACAAGAGGAGCATCCATCGGTGCATTTGACAGCGCTTATATCGATATAGTCTGTACTGTATTTATGATACTCTTCGGAGTGAACTTCAACATATATTTCCTCCTGCTGATCGGAAAATTCAAGGATGCGCTGAGCAGTGAAGAACTGCGGGTGTTTTTCGCGGTCATCGTTTCTGCCGCAGTGATAATAGCAATATCAATTTCAAGCATGTACGGCGGTTTCTTCAAGGCGCTGAGGTATTCATTCTTCAACGTTGCCACAGTAATAAGCACTACGGGCTTCGGAAATGCTGACTTTACAAAATGGCCGGCGGTCGCCCAGTGTCTTCTCGTAACGCTTATGCTGATGGGAAGCTGCGCAGGCAGCACCGGCGGCGGCATAAAGGTTTCCAGGATAATAGTGGTAATAAAGGCAGCTTTTGCAGATATCGCCCAGATGATATTCCCCAGAAGCGTCACGGCCATAAGACTGGATGGGAAACGGGTGAGCCAGGAAACACTCAGAGCATGCTATACATATTTTTCAATATATATAGTTACTCTTGTGGCTGTCACTATTTGTATTTCTTTCGACGGCTTCGATGTGACGACTAACTTCACCGCAGCTGTCTCCTGCCTTTCAAATATAGGACCCGGACTTTCGCTTGTCGGTCCGGCGGGAAACTTTGCAATGTTTTCTGTCTTCTCAAAGATAGTTATGACACTTGCAATGCTTCTCGGAAGGCTCGAGATCTATCCACTGCTAGTTCTGGTCATGCCGACCATGTGGAGGAGAAAATAAGAACAATAACGCAGGGCTGTTATATGCCCTGCGTTGTTATTTTTCATAAAATTGCTTAACAGTAAAAGTCACTTGTTGCAAAGGGAAAGCGATAAATATATAATTACCGGCATAAAGGAAAAAGGAGAAGAAACGATGGCTGACAATGTAAGACCCGAAAGCTTGAAACGCATCAATACCCCTGAACTGGCACAGGCATTTATCGAAGAGCAGATCAAAGCTCTGCGGGAGCAGATCGGAGATAAGAAGGTACTTCTTGCCCTGTCCGGAGGAGTGGATTCCTCTGTTGTGGCAGCGCTCCTGATAAAGGCTGTTGGAGATCAGCTCACCTGTGTCCATGTAAATCACGGTCTGCTCAGAAAGGGCGAGCCGGAGCAGGTAATTGAAGTGTTTCGCAATCAGATGAAGGCCAACCTCATCTATGTCGACGCGGTGGACAGATTCCTCGACAAGCTGGCCGGAGTTTCCGATCCTGAAACGAAGAGAAAGATTATCGGCAAGGAATTCATAGATGTTTTCGCAGAAGAGGCCAAGAAGCTCGACGGTATCGAATTTCTCGGACAGGGTACAATATATCCTGATATCCTTGAATCCGTAGGAGTCAAGGCGCATCATAACGTTGGCGGACTTCCCGAGGATCTGAAGTTCGAGCTGGTAGAGCCGGTGAAGTTCCTCTATAAAGACGAGGTAAGAGTAGTCGGCAAGGCTCTCGGCCTGCCAGACAGCATGGTTTACCGCCAGCCCTTCCCCGGCCCCGGACTCGGAGTGCGCTGTGTCGGAGCCATCACCCGCGACCGTCTTGAAGCGGTGCGCGAGTCCGATGCCATCCTAAGAGATGAATTTGCAAAGAATGGCCTCGAGGGCAAGGTATGGCAGTATTTCACTATCGTGCCCGATTTCAAGTCCACCGGCATTAAGGACAACAAGCGCACATATGACTGGCCTGTTGTAATCCGTGCAGTGAACAGCATTGATGCTACCAGCGCTACCATAGAGGAGATCCCATATGCTCTGCTAGGCCACATTACCAACAGGATCCTCAGCGAGGTCAAAGGCGTGAACAGAGTCCTTTATGATCTTTCCCCCAAACCGGTGGCAACCATCGAGTGGGAATAAGGATCTGATCTTTATCAGAAGTATCTGCTAAGAAAAAGAAAGCCCTGTGCTGCAATAAGCGGCGCAGGGCTTTTATCATTATTTACTCAAAGTTTTCGTACATTGAAACGGCTTCATCCACGGGTGATCTCACCTTTTCCTGCCTGTGGACTTCTGCCGCATGCCATCAGAGATATAAGCGTGCAGATGACCAGAATTGTGCAGAGCAGCTTTTCATGCATTCTCCTCATTTATTCTGCGGATCTCTTTGATGACAAGTTTGATATCTATCGGTTTTGCAATATGCCCGTTCATGCCGGCATTCAGACACTCTGTGACATTTTCAGAAAACGCATCCGCTGTCATGGCGATGATCGGGATGGAAGACGCCCACTGATTATCGAGTGCACGGATCTTCTTCGTAGCTTCAATTCCGTTCATCTCCGGCATCTGTATATCCATAAAAACAAGGGCATAGCTTCCTTCAGCTGCATTACTTATTTTATCCACACAGATACGTCCGTTTACGGCGCGCTCTGTAGTGATCCCAAACATACCGAGCATGGCGGAAATGATCTCCCAGTTGATATCATTGTCTTCCGCAATGAGAATG
>JAIKVS010000190.1 GCA_024685535.1 Oscillospiraceae bacterium
GCAGTCGGCGCATATTATGCCGGTGACTATTTCACCATGCTCGATGCACAGGCAGATACAGTTGATCTTCAGTTCTATTATCCTGATCCCACCAACTACTATATAGATGCAATGTGCATCCCCTCCTGCTGCCAGAACAAGGAACTGGCGGAGATATTCATTGATTTCATGCTCAGCAGAGATGCTGCTGTTGCAAATGCAGAATATACTTACTATGCAACACCGAACGATCTTGTTTATAATGATGAGGAATATCTCGATGATCTCGGCGAAGAGACTATCGCAATCCTTTATCCGGAGATGTCGGATTTCGCAGCACAGTACAACAAATATGCATATCAGAACCTCTCAACCGAAATGCTCGATTATATCAACAGTCTTTGGGAGAATGTAAAAGTCAACTGAAAAGCATTATGCTTAAAAAGAAAACCCCTCAGCTTCTTTCAAGCTGAGGGGTTTTTTGTTTTATTTATAAGATTTACTTTACTTCACGCCATGCGGAATCGTTCTTTCCGGAATCGATAACTGCATGCAGATACTTAACTCCGAGCATACCGTCAACGCAGGTCGGGAAGTCAAGGTCAGAAGCGGTGAGCTCCTCGCCGGCTTTCTTCTTTGCGATGGTGGAGGTGAAGGAATCATAAATGTTGGAGAATGCTTCATAGAATCCTTCGGGATGTCCGCTCGGGATATGTGCAACTTCTGCAGCACGGCCGTATACATAACCGCAGTTACGTGCCATCTTCTGGGGAGCCTCGCCCTTGGCACAGAAGGTCAGGTATTCACAGTCTTCCTCATGCCACTCGAGCATGCCCTTGGTGCCATATACTCTGAGTGCAAGGCCGTTTCTGTGGCTTACTGCAACCTGGGAGCACCAGAAGTTGCCGGATGCGCCGTTATTGAACTCAACGAGGATATTGGCGTTGAGATCCAGCGGATGGCCGAAGTAGTCGACTTTTGCCGCAACGCGTTTCGGATGCAGGCCGGTTACATAGGCAACAGTGTTCTCGATGTGAGTACCGATATCGCCGACACAGTTGGAAATACCGGAGACTTTCGGGTCAGTGCGCCATACGCTCATCTGAGCGGTGCGGCTCGTTGAAGGATCGAGCTGGTCGATGAGCCACTCCTGCGGATACTCTGCGCTGACGTTGATAACATCACCGATCTTGCCTTCTGCGATGAGCTGCTTGGCAAACTTAGTCATAGCATTGCCGGTATAGCCGTACATAACGCCGAATACAACGTCCTTCTCCTTAGCAAGAGCAACAAGCTCTTCTGCCTCTGCAATTTCAAAGCAAAGGGGTTTTTCGCACATAACGTTGATACCCTGCTCAAGAAAAGCTTTGCAGCATGCATAGTGAGTGTTGTTCGGAGTTGCGATGGTGACGAAATCGAGCTTTCCGGCTTCTGCCTTTGCCATCTCTTTGAAATCAGAATAAGTTCTATCGGATGCGATACCAAGTTCATCCGCCGTCTTAAGGGATTTCTCCATCTTGGAGGAGAAGCAGCCAGCTACGAGCTGAGCTTTTCCGCAAAGCGCTATAGCCTTTCTGTGAGCTCCGCCGATGAATGAACCGGGGCCGCCTCCGACCATGCCGTACTGAAGTAATTTTGCCATTGTGATCTCCTTTCAAAAACTATTAAAGATGCTGTATATATAATACAAGGTTTCTTTAATTTTTACAAATATTATTTTAAACTATTTTACTATTTAGTCTGAAGAAAAATCAATAAACAGATCAGCTGTTGAGCAGTGAAGCGGCTCCGGCTCCGGGAAGTGTGGAATCACTTCCTATGAGGAGTTTTACCTTCTTCCCGGTCTTTTCTCCATATTCGGCAAGATATTTCTCAAGAAACGGTCTGTAGTTAAGGCTCTTCTGCACGAGTGATCCCTCTGCAAAATCGCAAACAGGTCTGTCCTCTGTGCCTCCCCTGCCTGTGCATTTGGCAATGGCCAGAAGCAGTGAGCACATGCAGCGTGCGGATCTGTCTATTACGGCAAGACTTATGTCTTTAACAAACTCCGCCTCGTCAGTTGTTGAAAAGATCCTATCAAGCCCATTTCCGAAAGCCCATGAATCTATAAGGGCTGAGCTTATCTTTTCACCTGACCTGAGCTTTATTAAAGTTTCCTCTGAGATTATACCGTCTTCAGCAGCTTTTTCGATCATAAGATGCACAAGTTCACCAAGGTAAACTCCCGCAGTCTGTTTTTCAATTATTTTGGATCCGGGGTTGTGGCTCTCAGAATCAAGCAGTTCATCGAAATATCCCTTTGGAATACCGCCGAAAAGACCTGCTTCCATATTCACTATAATGCTCTTGTCTTCGCAGGATCCGAGCTTCGTGATGTACTTCATCGGAACGATGCAGCAGCAGTTGGTCCCTGTTCCGCTCACATGGCCGATAAAAGTGCTGTAAAGGTTCTTGTCTATGGATGCGGAGCCCCCCAGCAGTACTGCTGCAGTATCATTAAGTACAACTACTCTTTTCCCGGGAAATCCTCTGCGTGCAAGTTCATCACTCAGCGATTTTCCGACAAGCTTTCCCTCAGATCCTTTTATGACGACTTCCTTATCGATCACTACGACTCTGCCATCAATATCCGGAGTGATCTCAGCTTCGTATGAAAAACAGAAACCTATCTTATCAGTGCTGCCGGCGAAAGGCAGTATCATTTCCGCAACAAAGGAAATGAACTCGTCCCACGTTGCCGGTTCATTTATCCCCGGCATAAGACATTTTTTCAGACCTTCAAGTTCATACCCCGAATCGGTGAAATGAAGAAGTGCGCAGCGGAAATTCGTACCTCCGGCATCGATCACAATGACCGGTTCATTTTTAGGCACATCACCGTCGTTTACAAGATAGGTGGGAATCATAGGCATGAAGGAGTGCTCGCCTGCAAGCCCTTTTTTCATATCCTCACATATCATATCAGAGCAGACAGAGGGATCAACAAGTTCGGGAAGCATGCCGTATTTCTCAAGAAAAGCTCTTGAAGTTCTGCTCACTTCACACCTCACTGCTTATCCTGTGATTCAGGAACTTTAAGTGTCTCAAGAAGTCCGGCGGCAACGCCTGCAAGGCCCTGTATCTCGCTAGGTATGATTATCTTGGTCGCTCTGCCGTTAGCTGCAGCGGCAAATGCTTCAAGCGCTTTGAGTCTTACGACGGCTTCTGCAGGATTCGCTTCGTTGATAAGCTTAATACCTTCAGCAGTGGCGTGCTGAACCTTGAGGATAGCTTCAGCCTCGCCTTCAGCCTCCAGAATCTGCTGCTGCTTCTTTGCATCTGCGCGGAGAATTGCAGATTCCTTCTCGCCTTCCGCTTCAAGAATCGCAGCCCTCTTCTCACCTTCCGCTCTGAGTATGGCTTCACGGCGTTCACGTTCTGCCTTCATCTGCTTCTCCATTGCATTCTGAATCTCTTTAGGAGGCAGTATGTTCTTCAGCTCAACACGGTTTACTTTGATGCCCCAGGGGTCAGTAGCTTCATCGAGAATAGTTCTCATCTTGGAGTTTATTATATCGCGGCTGGTAAGGCACTGGTCAAGTTCCAGGTCGCCTATTATGTTACGTAGAGTAGTGGCAGAGAGATTTTCAATGGCGACCATCGGTTGCTCTATGCCATAGGTATAAAGCTTAGGGTCGGTTATCTGAAAATAGACAACAGTATCTATCTGCATTGTAACGTTATCCTTGGTGATAACGGGCTGCGGCGGAAAGTCCGCAACCTGTTCCTTGAGGGACACGATCTTTGCAACCCTCTCGACGAACGGTATCTTGATATGCAGACCCACGTTCCACGTAGTCTTATAGGCGCCGAGAAACTCAATGACATAAGCCTTTGCCTGCTGTACAATGCGGATGTTCTTAACAAGAATAAACAGTACGATCAGGATAAGAATAACAGGTACAATAAATTCCATAACTTTCTCCTTTTTATTTGATAATAAGCTTTACGCCTTCAATCCTAACTACGGTCTTTACCTCACCGACTTTGGATACAGCATTTTCATCCTCGTTTCTTGCAGTCCAGGTCTTTCCGTCGAGCTTGACAGCACCTGTCCCGAGGACATTGTTTACATCCTCAACGACGACACACTCTTTTCCGACAGCTGCATCAGCGTTGGTAGGCTGAATCTTTCCGGCCTGGAACTTTTTCACAAGCGGCTTTGTAAGAATAAGTGCGGCGATGGATACAACAAGAAACCATACGATTTGAAGCCAAACAGGAGCCTTGAACAATGCCGAAACAAGTGCGGCAAGAGCACCAAGTGCGAACCAGATCGATACCAGCCCGGGAACCATAGCTTCAACGATGACCAGTACTATCATCGCTACCAGCCAGATTATTACCATATCGCTCAAATTATCACCTTCTTTACATCTTTAAATTATATAATTTCATAGGATTTAAAGCAATAGGATTTTAAATTACTTTGCACTTTACTTTTTTAAATTATTGAAGTAGAATTAATTAAACTAATTAAAATATATTACAGGAGCATGATATTTATCATGAACAAGCATAACAAAAAGCCACGCAGCGAAGCAATGTATAAAGCCATTCTTTCACTCAAGACAGTAGATGAATGCATGAAATTTTTCGATGATCTTTGCACCGTAAGCGAGATCCTTGCCATGGAACAGCGTTATCAGGTCGCATCATGTCTGGACGATGGCATGATCTATACAGATATCCTTTCGGAAACCGGTGCTTCAAGTGCAACGATAAGCCGTGTCAACAGATCTCTCCAGTACGGTTCAGGCGGATATGAGATCGTTTTCAGCCGCATAAAGGGAAACAGAGAGTGAGCTCATACAACTCTCTTGCCAGATGGTATGACAGGCTAACGAAAGATGTTCCATATTCTGAATATGCCTCTTTCTATGAGAACGTATTTAAGGAATCGAACGAGGAAATAAAGCTGGTGCTGGACCTATGCTGCGGCACCGGCTCTGTTTCATATGAGCTTTCCTCCCGCGGCTATGATCTGATATCCTGTGACAGTTCCCCTGAAATGCTCATGGTAGCCCGAAACAAGTGTTCTATGCTCGATCATCCTCCCCTTTTCATCTGTCAGGATGCATCAGAGCTCGATCTTTACGGCACAGTTGACGCTGCTGTCTGTTCACTCGACAGCATAAATTATATACCTCAGGAAAAGATAAATGAATTGCTGCGCAGGCTCTCATTGTTCATAAGACCTGGCGGTCTTTTCATATTCGATTTAAAAACTCCTGAGCTTCTGAAAAGCGCCGATGGACAGACTTATATAGATGAGGATGAATCCCTTTTCTGCGTCTGGCGTGCCGATTGGATTGAAAGCGAGCAATGCCTTGTATACGGAATGGATATTTTTGAAAAAAAGAGAGACCTCTGGGCAAGAAGCAAGGAGGAGCATGTAGAATTTGCTTATGAGAATGAGCATCTCAAAAACCTTCTTACAGACAATTCTTTTGAGTTTATCCGTGAAGTCGGTGATACCCCTTTCGGTGGCAGCGGCAGAGTATTTATGATATTCAGGAGACTATAAAACCTTGAGCAACAGCGCAGAAAGGTATTGACAAGAAGGTGTTTTTTTAGTAATATAACAAAGCTGTCAAGCGGGAGCATAGCTCAGCTGGTTAGAGCACCTGCCTTACAAGCAGGGGGTCACTGGTTCGAGTCCAGTTGTTCCCACCATAATCCGCCTCGGTAGCTCAGTAGGTAGAGCAGCGGACTGAAAATCCGCGTGTCGCCAGTTCGACTCTGGCCTGAGGCACCATTTTTGCGGCTTTAGCTCATCCGGTAGAGCGCCACCTTGCCAAGGTGGAGGTAGCGAGTTCGAGCCTCGTAAGCCGCTCCATTTTATATACAGGCCAGTCCTGTATATACGGCGCCATAGCCAAGTGGTAAGGCAGCGGACTGCAAATCCGCGATTCCCCAGTTCGAGTCTGGGTGGCGCCTCCATAGAAAAGCACTGCATATGCAGTGCTTTTCTTTTTTAATTCTCCAATATAGGGCATAAAAAACAGCGCCTGTGGCGCTGTTTTTTAATCAATAATAACGTTTGTTTTTATTCTTGCGGGCAGCTTCGGATTTTTTGCGACGTTTTACGCTCGGGCTCTGGTAATATTCCTTTTTGCGAAGGTCAGCCAGAACACCGGATTTTGCGCAGCTGCGTTTGAATCTTTTAAGAGCACTGTCCAGAGATTCATTTTCCTTGACGTAAATTTCAGACATCTATTTCCCTCCCTCCGTGCGCTGATGGCGCTTAAAGGGCCATTCAACTTGGCTTTTAGCAATAGAATTATAACGGTCGCGACCATAATTGTCAACCATTAGTTTTTAGGCTTTATAATAAGGTTCACAAGCTTGTTCTTAACGACTATGGTCTTGACGATATCCATGTTTTCAAGGTATCTTGCCACCTTTTCCTCTGCACAGGCAGCGGTTACCACTACATCATCAGCGGAGTCTGCAGGAACGGTTATAGTGCCTCTGAGCTTGCCGTTCACCTGAACTGCCATCTGCTTAACAGCGTCAACTGTCTTTGACTCGTCATACTTCGGCCAGTCCATCTGCATGGCCATCCTGCCGTGCTTTTCCGCAAATCCGCACTGCTCCCACATTTCCTCTGCAATATGAGGAGCAAAGGGGCTGAGCAGCATAAGGAAGTTTTCTAGATCTCCCTTTGAAAGACCGTTGGAATAGAATTCGTTTACGAGCGTCATTAATGCTGCAATAGCAGTATTCATCTTGAGCTGCAGGATATCCTCACCAACTTTTTTGATCGTCTTATGGATGATCGCTTCGTTCTTAGCAGTAACATTTGGATCGTCCGTTACAAGATCAAGAAGGTTCCAGCAGCGGTCAAGGAAACGCTTGGATCCTTTTACAGCATCGTCGGACCAGGTCGCTGTCTTTTCAAAATCGCCGATGAACATGATATATACGCGCATCGTATCGGTGCCGTATTCTTTTATGACATCGTCGGGATTTACAACGTTGCCGAGAGACTTTGACATCTTTACGGAAGTTCTGAGTGCTTCACTGCCGTAATGCTCAATGAGACGCTGCTTCTCCTCTTCCGTTTCCGCATAGCCTACGTAGTGCGGATTGCGTCCGAGGATCATACCGTGAGATGTACGTTTCTGGTAAGGCTCTTTTGTATGCACAACGCCTATATCATAAAGGAATTTATGCCAGAAGCGGCTGTAGAGCAAATGGAGAGTAGTATGCTCCATGCCGCCGTTATACCAGTCTACAGGTCCCCAGTAATCCTCGGCTTCCTTTGAGAAGGGAGCTTTATCGTTATTCGGATCCATGTAGCGCAAATAGTACCAGCAGGAACCGGCCCAGTTCGGCATGGTATCGGTCTCGCGTATGGCAGGTCCTCCGCATTTCGGGCAGGTAGTGTTGACCCAGTCGGTCATCTTGGCGAGAGGGCTTTCGCCATCATCTGTGGGTTCATAACTCTCAACATTCGGGAGCACGAGCGGAAGCTCGCTCTCATCAATGGCTACCCAGCCGCATTTGTCGCAGTGTACCAGAGGTATGGGTTCACCCCAGTATCGCTGACGGGAGAAGACCCAGTCGCGCAGTTTGTAGTTTACTTTTGTCTTTCCGAAGCCATGCTCGAGAGCATAGTCATTCATGGCTTTTATCGCTTCCTTAACGGTCAGTCCGTTGAGGAAGTCGGAGTTTACCATTATACCGTCCTCTTTTGCAACGAAGGCTTCCTTCGTCATATCTCCGCCTTTAACGACCTCAATTATCGGAAGTCCGAACTTCATGGCAAACTCCCAGTCACGCTGGTCGTGTCCTGGAACGCCCATGACACATCCTGTGCCGTAGCCCATGAGAACATAGTCGGAAATAAATACCGGAACGCTTGCATTGTTTGCAGGATTAACGGCACGAATGCCCTGCAGGCATACACCTGTTTTATCTTTATTGAGCTCACCGCGTTCAAAATCAGATTTCTTGGCGGCATCTGCTCTGTAAGCTTCTACCTCATCCCAGTTCCCTATACTGTCCTTCCATTTATCAAGAATAGGATGTTCCGGAGAGATAACCATATAGGTCACGCCGAAAAGCGTATCGGCACGGGTAGTGAAAACAGTTACAACGTCACCGGTGGTAATCCTGAAATCTACCTCAACGCCGTAGGATCTGCCGATCCAGTTCTTTTGCTGGATCTTGACACGTTCTATGTAATCAAGATCATCAAGATCATCTATAAGGCGATCTGCGTATTTTGTGATGCGAAGCATCCACTGGCTCTTTTCCATGCGGATGACTTCACCTCCGCAGCGCTCGCAGACGCCGTCCACAACCTCTTCGTTTGCCAGACCGACCTTGCAGCTCGTGCACCAGTTAATAGGAATCGTTGCTTTATAGGCAAGATCGTTTTTGAACATCTGCAGAAAGATCCATTGTGTCCATTTATAGTAGTTGGGGTCTGAAGTATTGACACAGCGGTCCCAGTCGAATCCATAGCCCAGCATCTTAAGCTGCCGGGTGAAGTTTGCTATGTTGTCTCTTGTGACTATGGATGGATGTATATGGTTTTTGATGGCATAGTTTTCAGTAGGCAGACCGAATGCGTCATAGCCTATCGGAAAAATAACATTATATCCGTCCATGCGCTTTTTACGTGTCACTATATCCATAGCCGTGAATGGACGGGGATGTCCTACATGGAGACCAGCTCCGCTGGGATAAGGAAACTCTATAAGACCATAGAATTTGGGTCTGGGATCACCGGTAACTGCCGCATATGGTTTGCTGACTTCCCAGCGATCCTGCCATTTTTTCTCTATTGCAGCAAAATCGTATTTCATCTTTATATTCCTCTCATATTCTTCTGATTCTTAAGTGACCGGCAGTCTGTGCTCCGGTCCGTTGGAATGCCCCTGTAATCAGGGGCTCAGAAGGGATGAGAGCGGTACCTCCTCGGAATCGCTCCAGAGGCGTTCGAGATTATAGAATTTTCTTGCCTCATCAGTGAAAATATGCACGACCACACATCCGAAATCCATGAGTATCCATATATCGGAGCGGGCACCTTCTCTTTTGATGGGCGGCTCGCCTGCTTCTGAAAGCTGTCTGTCAACTTCATCAACAAGTGCCTTTACATGAGCAGATGAAGTACCGTTGCAGATAACGAAATAATCTGCAAGTACAGTTTTCTCGGATATGTGAAGAACTTTAATGTCCTTGGCGCTTTTCGCGTCAAGCGCTCTTACTGCGATCTGGACGATCTGTTCAGGTGAAAGGGCTTGATTATCTGGCATCAGTTCAAATACTCCTTATAATATTCAAATGCATCTGCAGTATTGCGGTGAAGCGGAAATCCTCTCTGCTCCACATCTTCCATACTCATCTTAAGGCCTAGAGCCATTGCGCTGTCAATATCTTGATATACCGCCGTGCGCAGTTTTTCGATACCTTCGAAATCCCTGGTAGGTTCGATATAATCAGCAAGATATATAACCTTTTCCATCAGAGACATATCCGGCCTGCCGGTTGTATGCCACCATATGGCATCAAATACGGTCTGATCAATATCAAACAGTTCTCTCGCCCTGCAGGCGCCGGTTTTTGAATGGAGAAGGCTCGCGCTGTTTTTTTCGATATCGTCGCAAATAATACCATATCTGCTGCACAATATCAACTGATTACTCAGATCCAGAGCCTTGGTTATATCATGAAGGATCGCTGCAACGGAAGCCTGTATCGGATCTGCTCCGTACTTCAGAGCAATTGCATATGCTTCTTTCTCACAGCCCTGCACATGCTTCACTCTCTTTTTCTTAAGGTACGGATATGCTGCTTTCCTGAGTGCGGGAAGATCTCTCGCTGTAAATATTGCCGGCAATGCGGAAATCCTCCTTGATTATTTATTTTACCAGTTTTATACCTGGCTTTTCATTGTTTCTCTTGTACAGAACAAATTTTGAGCCAATCACCTGAACAGGCTCAGCTCCGCATGCCTCTGCGAGCTGTTCGCATGCCTCCCGGGGAGTCAGCATGGAATTTTCAAGAACTCTTCCTTTTACTATCTCTCTGGCCTTAAGAGCATCATTTACGGATGTGATCAGCGTGTCATTCACGCCGCTTTTCCCTACCATGATTATAGTATCTTCATTCTGTGCTATAGATTTGAGCTGTGATCTTTGTTTACTTGTGAGCATTTAAATACCTCTTGTATTCCTCTATGAATTTCCTTAACGCTTTTCCTCTGTGAGAGATAGCGTTTTTCTCTTCAGGAGTAAGCTGCGCCATGCTTCTGTTGTATCCTTCCGGAAGGAAGATCGGGTCATAACCGAAGCCTCCCTCCCCCACAGGTGAATAGAGTATTGACCCTTCACATGTATCCTCAGCTCTAATAACATCACCGTCAGGGAAAGTACAGCAGATGCTGCATACATATCTTGCAGTACGTACATTTGCATTCTTCATCTGATTAAGCAGATACATCATCCTCTCATGGTCATTATGCGCTGTACCTGCTCCGTATCTGGCTGAGAAGATACCGGGGCCGCCGTTAAGATGATCAACACATATTCCGGAGTCATCGGCAACTGCCGCCATACCGGTAAAGTCAGTGACACATTTTGCCTTTATAAAGGCATTTTCTGCAAAGGTATTTCCTGTCTCTTCTATTTCAAAGCTGCATCCTACAGCGCTTCGAAGTATCACTTCCGTATCCGTGCCTGAAAGTATCTCTGAAAATTCCCTGAATTTATGTGCATTATCGCTTGCCAGGATCAGTTTGTTCATTTAAAGAAAGCCTCCGCAAAAGTCTTGCCGTCAAACGGTATAAGATCATCTATACCTTCGCCGACGCCTATATACTTTACTGGAATGCCAAGCTGTTCAGATATGGCGAATACTATGCCGCCTTTAGCTGTACCGTCTAGTTTGGTCAGAACGATACCCGTGATCCCTGCTGACTCAAGGAAATGCTGAGCCTGAATAAGCCCGTTCTGCCCTGTGGTAGCATCAAGAACCATGAGAGTCTCGACATCGGCATCCGGCAGTTCCCTGTCAACGACACGACGGATCTTTGATAGCTCGTTCATAAGGTTCTGCTTGTTGTGAAGCCTTCCTGCAGTATCAATGATTATAATGTCGGTGCCGCGGGCCTTTGCGGCATTTATGCTGTCATACACGACAGCTGCGGGATCGCTCCCCTCTTCATGTCTTATAAAATCAGAGCCGGATCTTTCAGCCCACACAGAGAGCTGTTCTGCTGCGGCAGCTCTGAAAGTATCTGCAGCTGAAAGAAGCACTTTTTTGCCTTCTGCCGTGAAAGAAGACGCAAGTTTTCCTATAGTGGTGGTCTTTCCGACGCCATTGACGCCTAACATCAGTATAACGGAGGGTATTGTATCAAGTTTTAGTGAAGTATCGCCTGAATCCAGAAGTCTGCTCAAGACCTCAACAAGGCCTTCTCTGGCTTCATAACCTTTCCTGAATCTGCGCTCCCAGGTCATTTTCTTCATCTGATAAATGACCTTCTCAGCAACCTCTGCTCCTACGTCTGATACGATAAGCAGTTCTTCCAGATCATCATAGAAATCCGTGCTGTCCGGGCTGTAGTTTTGGAAAAGCTCATCAAGTTCTGCTAAATTTGCCTTAGTCCTGGTCAATCCCGAAAATATTTTCTCAAAAAATGACATTTTTAATCCTCTATAATATTCTGCGCTTCATCGATCTCAAGCGGTATAACCAGTGAAACGCCCTTCTCCTGCATGGTTACTCCGTAAAGCATATCCGCTGCTTCCATAGTCCCTCTTCTGTGGGTAATTACTATGAATTGGGTATCTTCTGCCATAGAAGAAAGATAATCTGCAAATTTCTCTACATTCGTTTCATCAAGCGCAGCGTCTATTTCATCCATGATACAGAATGGTGTTGGCCTGACCTTCATTATTGCAAAGTATAGGGCTATAGCAACGAATGCCATCTCACCGCCTGAAAGCAGGCTGATGGTGGAAAGGGCCTTGCCCGGAGGTTGTACGCTGATATCTATCCTGCTTTCAAGAACATTATCAGTATCTTCAAGGATAAGCTCTGCCTTTCCTCCGGAGAAAAGATCTGAAAAGACTTTTTTGAATTCCCGGTCGATCTCTTTGAACTTCTCAAGGAATATATCCTTCATCTGAGATGTCAGCTCCGAGATGACGCCGGTTAGTTCGCTTTTTGCCTTCAGCACGTCATCACGCTGCGTGCTGAGGAAGGTATATCTGGTGTTTACACGTTCAAACTCATCTATTGCGCCGATATTCGGTGTTCCGAGCTCAGCGATGGAGCCTTTGAGTGCTGAGATCTCCCTTGCCAGTTTCTGCATGCTCTCCACCGGCTGCTTGATACCGTTAGCCTGGCTGTGGTTCAATCCGTAAATATCCCAGAGCTTATCTATTATCTGCTTTTCCTCTGCCTCGGAGGAATTCTTCTTCTGTTCGATCCTTGCAAGACTTCTTTCAAGATCGATTATCTCAGCGCTTTTTTTCTGCGAGTCGGTATTTGCTGCCGACTGCCTGTTTTCAAGCTCAGTTTTAGAAGCATTGGCAGCTTCTATTTTAGCAGATACCGCATCAGCTTCTCTGTTGAAAGATACAATCGTTTGATCTTCAGCAGCTATCTTCGCCCTGATACGAACTATCTCATCGTTAGCATTATCTATAGCTTTTTTCCTCTGTTCGCTGTCTGATGAGAGACTGTTGAGGAAAGACTGCATCTGCTCGATCGAACTGAGTATTGCTGATTTCTCAGAGCCGTAGGCTGATATACTGTTTGAAATTCCGCTTCTTTCTTCCAGTGCATTTTCCAAAAGGCATTTGACATTGTTTATCTCTTCGGAAGCCTTATCTATCTTCTGCTTCAGTTCGCTTTCTTTGGCAGATACTGCCTGAAGTACAGTCTTTAAACGCTTCAGCTCGCCTTTTCGCGACATAAGCCCGGTGTTTCTTGAACTGCTTCCTCCTGTCATTGAGCCGCCGGGATTGAGGACCTGTCCGTCCAGAGAAACGACCTTCAGCCTGTTATCTGTGCTGTTTGATATTCTGACTGCATCGGTCAAAGTCTCTGCGACCAAAACTTTCCCGAGAAGATCAACAGCAATCTGCTCATACTCAGGATCAAAGGACACCAAATCATATGCTGTGTCAATGAACCCCGGATCCTTTATATCAGGTTTTTCTGGAGTTTTGGCCTTGATCCTGTCCAGCGGAAGGAAGGTAGCCCTTCCTGCATCGTTTCTTTTAAGAAATTCAATTGCACTCTTGGCACTGTTTTGTTCATCGGTGATGATATTCTGGGCTGCAGCTCCGAGGGCTGTCTCAATGGCCAGAGAATATTCCTCATCAGTGCTGATTAGATCGGCAACAGTTCCTCTAATTCCCTTCAGAGCACCTCTCCCTGATGCCTTGAGGATCTCTTTCACCGACTTTGCATAGCCTTCATGCTCGTTCTCCATTTCGGAGAGTATATTGATACGGTTTTCGGTGTTTATCCTCTCGGCTTCAAGCGATGCATATTCGGCATTAAGCGATGCGTATATGCTCTCTCTGTTTCCCAGCTTCAATCTGCATCCGCTGATAACATTTGAGTTGCTGTCCAGCAGTTTCTGCTGCTCATACGAAGCTTCATCGAGCCATTTTATCCTTGATCTTGAATCCCCGATACTGCTGTTAATTTCGACAGACCGCTTCTCC
>JAIKVS010000152.1 GCA_024685535.1 Oscillospiraceae bacterium
AGCCAACATTGAAAACATTCTCTCCTTTGAATCTGAATATAAAAACTGCCGCACTATAAGACTGGAGCAGAATTACAGAAGCACAGAGCACATACTGTCTGCAGCAAACTCCGTTATCAGAAACAATATCGGCAGAAAAGGGAAGACCCTTTGGACTAACAACGGGTCAGGAGACCGGATATGCGTTTCCGTTGTTAATGACGAGAGGGAAGAGGCTGAGCTTGTTGCTTCCAGGATCCTGCGCTCTTTTGACAGAGGCGGAGCATGGAGCGATAACGCCATCCTCTACCGGATGAATGCTCAGTCCAATCAGTTTGAATATGCTCTCAAAAAGCGTGGTATCCCTTACAAGGTGATCGGCGGTACGAGATTCTTCGACAGAGCTGAGATAAAGGATCTGCTTGCATATATGTGCCTTATCAGTTCTTTATCGGATGATCTGAGGCTCAGCAGGATAATCAATGTTCCTGCTCGCGGCATAGGGGAGAGAAGCCTTGAACAGGCCAGGATCACTGCTTCTGAAAACGGCCTTTCCATTTTTGAAGTTCTTCTGCACGCGGAGGATTATCCAGATCTGAAACGGCTTAAAGCAAAATTTGAGCCCTTTACGAAACTTATCCTGCATCTTAAGGCTTTTTCGGAAAACAATACATCAGACCTTCTGTTCGACGAACTTATCGATAAAACGGGCTATATCCGAGCCCTTGAAGAAAAAAACACCGTAGAAGATACTTCGAGGATAGAAAACGTAAAAGAACTTAAAACTACCATACTGACTTATATCAATGATTCCGGAGATACATCGCTGGAGGGTTTTCTCGCTGACGTTGCACTTTATACCGACACTGATAACATAAGTGATGAAAACGACAGCGTCCTCATGATGACTGTGCACAGCTCAAAGGGACTTGAATTTACAAATGTATATCTCGTCGGGATGGAGGAAACTGTTTTCCCGGGAATAAGGGCGATAGGCGATCAGGACGAAATGGAAGAGGAAAGACGCCTTTGCTATGTTGCAATTACGCGTGCAAAGAAAAAGCTTTATATTTCGGCAGCCAGACAAAGGATGATATTCGGTCGTACTGTTGCTAACAATCCTTCCAGATTCGTAAATGAGATAGGCCGCGAAGATATAGATCAGAATGATCCATACGGGATAAATCTTGTAAGAAAGCCTGCAGCTGCGGTCTTCAGCAGTGTACCGAAGCCGGCGGTGAGCAGGCCGGTCCAGCTTCAGCACCGGCAGCCTGCTGCACAGACCTCATATTCAACCGGCGATGAGATAATACACAGAGCGTTCGGTGAGGGCATAATCACATCCATGAAACCGATGGGCGGAGATTATCTTGTGGAGATCAATTTCTCTTCAACAGGTCCGAAAAAGCTTATGTTGAAGGCAGCTTCAGTATATATGCAGAAAAAATGAGTATCCAAGGCAGGGAAGTGCTCTACAATTTGTCTAATGTAATCATTGAATAAAAGATTAATTGATATTATAATAACAACTGCGAATTAATCTGATTTCTTTTTATGGAGGATTTTTATAATGCCACTGGTAACAACAAAAGAGATGTTCAAAAAGGCATATGACGGCCATTATGCTGTCGGTGCTTTCAACGTCAACAACATGGAGATAGTTCAGGGCATAACCGAGGCCGCCAAGGAACTCAATGCACCTCTGATCCTGCAGGTTTCCAAGGGAGCAAGGGCCTATGCAAATCATACCTATCTCATGAAGCTCGTAGAAGCTGCTGTTATTGAGACCGGTCTGCCGATCGCTCTTCACCTTGACCACGGCGACAGCTTTGAGCTCTGCAAATCCTGCATCGACGGCGGCTTCACCTCCGTTATGATCGACGCATCTTCCAAGTCCTTCGAGGACAATATCGCGCTTACAAGACAGGTCGTTGAATACGCACACGATCACGGCGTTGTTGTTGAAGCTGAGCTCGGAACGCTTGCCGGAATCGAAGATGAAGTCAATGTTTCAGCAGAGGACAGTTCATATACCAGACCTGAAGACGTTCAGGAATTCGTAGAGCGCACTGGATGCGATTCTCTTGCTATCGCGATCGGAACTTCACACGGCGCATTCAAGTTCAAACCCGGTATGGATCCCAAGCTTAGACTCGATATCCTTGAAGAAGTGGAGAAGAGACTGCCGAATTTCCCGATAGTACTTCACGGTTCCTCATCCGTTCCTCAGGAGTTTGTTGAGATGATCAATAAGTACGGCGGAAATATGCCGGGCGCAATCGGAATTCCCGAGAGCGAGCTGAGAAAAGCCGCCCAGATGGCAGTCTGCAAGATCAATATAGACTCCGACCTCAGACTGGCAATGACTGCCTGCATCAGAAAGTACTTTGCGGAGCATCCGGATCATTTCGATCCGCGCCAGTATCTGAAGCCTGCCAGGGCAGCCATCAAGGATATGGTCATGCACAAGATCAAAGACGTGCTTGGCTGCGACGGCAAAGCTTAATTATTATTCCTGAATAATTAGAAAATGTTATTAAAAAACACGATCCGTGTAATTAACGGACCGTGTTTTTTATTGTAAATACAAGAGGAAAGCGCATATTTGCCCTTGACAGCAATGCCTTGTGGTCATATAATGAACACATGAAATCTCGCATAATATAAATTTAACGAGATTTAGTGCAGTCATTTTTAAGGGAGTTTCTTTAATATGAATTTTGATGAACTCACTGATATTCCGGATATCGTAATGGAGTTTCTGCAGTATCACTCAACTGTGCGCGGTCATTCAGATAAAACAGTTCTCGCATATTATACTGATCTGAAAATTCTTTTCAGATATTTAAAACGTATCAAGCGGATCGTTCCTAAAGATGTTCCGTTCAACGATATAGATATCACGGATATAGATCTGGATTTCATTAAAAATATTAAGATCGAAGATCTGTACAGGTATCAGTCTTTTTCTCCGAATTCTAACAATGCTCTTTCTGCCGCAAGCCGCTGCCGTAGAACCTCGACCGTAAAATCATTCTATAATTACTTAACCAGTAAAAGACATTTGCTGGATAAAAATATCTGTCTTGAACTGGACATGCCTAAGCGTCAGAATTCACTTCCAAAATATCTTGAGGAACAGGAATGCGAAAGACTTCTTTCCGTATGCAACGATAAATTCGGTACACGTGACTATTGCATAATAATGCTTTTCATCTCATGCGGTCTTCGTATATCAGAGCTTGTTTCCCTCAATATCAAGGATATATATGAAGATCATCTGCGGGTCATAGGCAAAGGCAATAAAGAAAGAGTCGTCTTCTTCGCTGAGGGCTGCAGAGAGGCACTGGATGACTATCTAGCGGAACGAGCTAAAATGACGGACATCAAGGATAAGGATGCACTGTTCATCAGTCAGAAAAACTGCAGATTCGGAAGCCGAGGTATTGAACAGATGCTTGAAAAAAAGCTTATTCAGGCAAATCTTGATCCTGAGAGATTTTCTCCGCATAAACTGAGACATACCGCTGCAACTCTCATGCTGAAAAACGGCGTAGATACAAGGGCTTTGCAGGAATTCCTGGGCCACAGCAATCTTAATACCACGCAGATATATACGCATCTGGACAGCACTGCAATGCATGAAGCCGCCATGGCAAATCCAATCGGAAAAAAGACAAAGAAAAATGACTGAATCATCTCTCCAGCACCGGTATTGCACCGCCTATATCAAATAAAGGCATGTCAGTCAGAAAAACCGGTTCTATTCCCTTTTTTTCACAGAAATCAAGTATTCTGTTCATTTCATCATCCGGAAACGCATCAAGAACACCTGTAAAACAAAGCTTTTCAGAAGTTATCTTGAAGGTGCTTCCACCAATAAAACCGTGGCTGAATCCTTCAAGTTTTATAAAAGCCGGATCTGAAAACAGAACATCCAAGCCTTTTTCAGCTGCTTTTTCAGCTGTTATTCTGTCACCTGTGATAATGGAGTTTTCATCTAATACGCATATACTGCATTTTGTATATCCCTGTTTAACGTCTATCTGGACAGCATCTGTGCTGTCCAGATATTTTAGTATTGCTGGATCTGCAGTCTGCCTGTTTAATACTGCATATTTTCCGAAGTAACAGACATTTCCACCGGTATCATTAGGATATTTACCTGACTGTTCATCTGCAAAAAATCTGATCTCAAATCCTTCATTTCTCAATGAACATACAAATTCCTCATCCAGATAGCTGCGAGAGGCGATGATCCTGTTGTCCCCTGCATGAAAGAAAGACAGATCAGAATGATACGAAATATCACAAGGCAATCTTTTGTTATCAGGCATAAGAAACGGCCGGATATTCAGTTCTGCAAACTTATTTTTAAATATATTATAATATCTGTCACAAATGATCAGACCATAACAGTCGACTGGAAGATTAGGATAATGAACATAATGCTTCATTTTCTGCCGATTGCTTTCTGGATCGCGTCTTTTATTGTATCTGCGCGGATAAGCTCCAACCCTTTGGGCGTTTCAGAGCTCGTCCTCGCTGGGACGATGCATCTTTTGAATCCGAGCCTGGCTATCTCTGAAAGTCTCTGATCTAACATTGAAACGTTTCTGATCTCGCCGGAAAGACCGACTTCTCCGACAGCAGCTATATCTTTTCCAAGCGGGATATCATAAAAACTAGAAGCTGCCGCGAGGATGGTTGCAAGATCGGCTGCCGGTTCATCCAGATCAAGACCTCCTATAACATTTATATAGGCATCACATCCGGAAACAGGCACGCCTCCCCTTTTATCAAGTACGGCAAGCAGCATTGTCATTCTGTTATAATCAATACCATTACTTCTTCTTGACGGATTATAGCTGCCCTGGGTCAAGAGAGCCTGAATCTCGGCAAGAATAGGCCTGGTCCCTTCCATAACACATGTGACGCATGTGCCGGGGCTGTTTTCAGGCCTGCCGTCCAGCAGCGCAGCGGATGGGTTTTCTATGCAGCTGAGACCTTTATTTGACATTTCGAAAACGCCGATCTCATTTGTTGATCCAAAACGGTTTTTAGCGGCTCTCAAAATCCTGAAATCAACGTTTTTTTCACCCTCAAAATATAGAACGCAGTCTACCATATGCTCAAGTATTTTAGGTCCTGCTATGTTACCTTCCTTGTTTATATGTCCAACAATGAATATGGTGATCTCCTTTTCCTTGGCGATCCTCATGAGCTTCATTGTACATTCCCTTATCTGGCTTATGCTGCCTGGAGTTGATTCCACAGCACTGTCGAAAACTGTCTGAATGGAATCGACTATAACAATATCAGGCGCGACTGAATTTATAGATGCGCTGATACGCGCCATATCGGTCTCAGCAAGTACAAAAAGATCAGGGTTGGATATTTTCAGCCTTTCTGCTCTCATCTTCAGCTGATTTTCGCTCTCTTCGCCGGATACGTAGAGTATCCTTCCTGCTTCTTGTCCGGTGCGGCAGAGCTGAAGCAAAAGCGTAGACTTTCCGACTCCCGGAGCACCGCCTACAAGTATAAGCGATCCTTTTACAGCGCCTCCGCCGAGGACTCTGTCAAACTCGGAAATACCGGTCGCATATCTGATCTCATCGGTTATTTCAAGCTCATCCAGACGTTTTACTGTTGATGAACTTTCTGAATACCTGTTTTCCTTTATCTTTGGCTCCTTAACTTCAACAAGTGTGTTCCATGAGCCGCATGCAGGACATCTGCCTGACCACTTTATTGTTTCATTTCCGCATTCTGAGCAGCAGAATACTGTTCTATTCTTTTGCGCCATAGTATTCTCCGTAGATTAAAAACGATTTTATATTTCTCCAACTATGCTTCTGTAAAACGCTATCCTGGACCGGTCATCGGAAGAAGCGGATCCTGCGATGATGGCATTAAGATTCATTTTTATTTTCCTGAGCAGGCTTTTATAAAGGTGCTGATCATTGCATCTGCTTTCCTTTCCGCAAAAAAGCTCAAGGTCAGAATAGCTATCATTTACTGATGTGAAGCTGCATTTGATTATCTGATATATTCTTCCGCGGTCTTCAACAAGCATATCTGAAGAAATGCTGAAGCCGTTGTTCACGAGATAATAGCGCAGAACTTCAGGCCTTGTCATCGGTTGAAGGATCAAAGAATATCTGTCTGAGAATATCCAGTCGGCTCTGTCGATTATCGAACAGATAAGATCCCCGCCCATGCCTGCTATAACGGCAGTATCGAACCTGTCAGAAAGATGTTCAGGCAGACCGTCACATCTGCAGAAAGTAATGCGGTCGCCAGACACATCGGCATTTTCCGCATTTGATTCTGCCCGTTTCAACGGTTTTATATTTATGTCAGTTGCTATTATATTCCCTGAAAAGCCTTCGGCTGCCAGTCTTATAGGAAGATAGCCGTGGTCCGTTCCTACGTCGCAGATCCCCTTTGACTCGTTGCTGATCAGTTTAAAAATACAGTCAATTCTTTGATCCATAAAAAAAAGCCGGAAAAATCCGGCATTAAATCAATTTGTCATTAAGAAAACCTGAAGGCTCTCGATAAATTCATCCACGTCAATGCCATGCACAGCGCAGGCTTCTTCAAGAGTTTCACCGCTTGCCATCGCACAGCCCAGACAGTGCATACCGATTGCCTGAAATGCGGGGGTCACTTCCGGACAATTCATTACGATATCAGAAATAAGGGTATCTCTCGTGATTTCCATTTAATCACCTCCAAGTCAGTTTAATGCAAAAGATTGGAGCCCGATGAAGGCTCCAATCTTTGTTGCAGGACGATCAGGCCTGCTCCCTCATCTTTGCAAAGCACTCGCTGCAGTAAACGGGACGATCAGACTTGGGCTCAAAAGGAACCTTTGCCTCGCCGCCGCAGGCTGCGCAGACTGCAGTAAAGAACTCACGCGGGCCGCGTGCAGCGTTCTTTCTGGCATCACGGCAGGCTTTGCAGCGCTGGGGCTCGTTCTGGAAGCCACGCTCTGCGTAGAACTCCTGCTCACCTGCAGTAAAAACAAACTCTTTACCACACTCTTTGCAAACTAAGGTCTTGTCTTCGTACATTTTGGAATCCTCTCTTTGATAGTGCCGATTTGGCTGAATATATTGCGAACAGCTTTCAGCTGATAACGCCTGAATATTTACTCCGCAGCTTGCGCCTTATCCTTTGGACAGCATTATCGATCGATTTGATATCCTTATTTAGTGAAAGTGATATCTCTGCGTATGATAAGCCTTCCAGATAAAGTTTAAGGACATTCTGCTCATATATGGTCAAGGATTCGAATACAGTCTCGATAAACCGATCCTGATTCTCCTTTTCAATAACGATTTCTTCTACAGACCGCCGGAAATACTCAGAAAAGCTGTCAACATCTATTTCATCAAGAGGAATTCCATCGTTAAGAGGATGATGCTTGTTTGACGCGGCAGATTTGATCGCTGAGATTATACGGTTTTTAATGCATACTGCAGCAAAAGATCTGAAAGAATAGTTGCTGTTTGAAGAATACTGTCTGATTGCGGAGATCAATCCGAAGGTGCCTTCCTGGATTATATCTTCAATATCCCCGCCGAAAATGAAATAGGTCCTGGATATCTTTCTGATAAAAGGGATATATCTTACAGACAAAGCCTCTTCCGCTTCCCTGTCTCCGCCTGAGGCCAGCTGCTGAAGATATTCATCGGAAAAAGAATCATAATCCATATAAAACACCACTATACAGTGACATATTATACGACCGGCATAAAAATCTTGTCAATATTTTTTTATTTACTTTAAAGGCTAATCTCCTGCTGGCCAAGATACTCTATTCCTAAATGATCATAGGCCTTCCTGGTGACACATCTTCCTCTGGGAGTCCTGGTGAGGTATCCGTTCTGGAGAAGAAAGGGCTCATATACATCCTCCAGGGTAACAGATTCTTCATTTATCGTGGCAGCAAGCGTATCGAGACCGACTGGGCCTCCGTTATAGTATTCAATTATACTGCGTAGCATCCTCCGGTCTATAGCGTCAAGTCCCGCTTTATCCACATCAAGCCTCGAAAGCGCCCTGTCGGCAACCTGTCTTGAGATCATGCCGTCAGCCTCCACCTGAGCAAAGTCCCTTACCCGCTTGAGGAGCCTGTTAGCTATTCTCGGAGTTCCTCTTGACCTTGATGCGATCTCATATGCGCCATCGCTGTCGATATCAATATTGAGAATAGCCGCGGACCTGTTGACTATCATGCTGAGCTCTTCGATACTGTATAGCTCAAGTCTTAAGGTAACGCCGAACCGGTCTCTCAACGGAGCAGTGAGCTGACCTGAACGGGTAGTGGCTCCGATCAGAGTAAAATGCGGAAGATCAAGATGGATGGAATTTGCTGCCGGGCCTTTTCCCAGAATTATATCTATTGCAAAATCCTCCATTGCAGGATACAGGATCTCTTCATAGGCTCTGTTGAGCCTGTGGATCTCATCAACAAAAAGGATATCGCCTTCATTAAGATTGGTGAGCATAGCCACAAGATCACCTGGTTTTTCGATAGCAGGTCCAGAAGTGATCCTGATATTAACATTCATTTCATTGGCAATGATTGCTGCCAGAGTGGTTTTTCCGAGACCCGGAGGACCGTGAAGAAGAACGTGGTCAAGCGGTTCATTCCTCATTTTTGCCGCACTTATGAAGACGGAAAGGTTGTCCTTAGCTTTTTTCTGACCTATGTACTCATCCAGAGTTCTGGGACGAAGAGATGATTCGTTAATATCTTCATTCAGCATTGAAGACGTGGTTAGAAGTTCATCAAACTGCTCTTCCGAATAATTAATACTCATTTAAACGTTCTCTCAATTCAGTTATTCAGTAATCTCAGTGCCTGCTTGATAATCTGCTCTGTGCTGAGACCGTTCGGATCGATCGTGTTAAGCACCTGGCGTATCTCGCTGTTGCTGAAACCGAGCACAGCAAGTGCAGATGCCGCGTCATTAAGGGTCTTTCTGTCAGTATTGCCGGCCGGAGATGAAATCTCGCTTACAACAGACGGAAGATCCATCTTGGCTATCTTATCTTTAAGCTCAAGTATTATCCTCTGAGCTGTTTTTTTGCCTATCCCCTGTGCCATGCACAAAAACTTTTCATCATTATTTATTATGGCAGCAGTCAGGCTTTCCGGTGTGCTGCTTGATAATATTGAAATGGCCGCTTTCGGTCCCACTCCTGATACCGAGATCAGCATATCGAAAAATTTCTTTTCGGATTTGCTGTGAAATCCATAGAGATCGAAGTTATTCTCCCCTATCGATTCAGTAATATAGAGCTTCTGTTTTGAGCCCTGCTTCAGAAATGAAAGGGTATTGGCTGATACGAATACAAGAAAACCTACACCGCTGCACTCGATCACGACCTGATTCATATCTATCTCACTGATGATGCCTTCTAGATTGTAGAACAAAGGGCATTACCTCCATTATTAAGTAATGATGTTGAACTCCGGGCATGGCATATCGCAAGTGCGATAGCATCCGCAGCATCATCAGGCCTTGGTACTGATCTCAGGCTGCAGATGCGTTTTACCATCTCCATGACCTGAGTCTTTTCAGCTCTGCCGTATCCTGTAACAGACTGCTTTACCTGCAGCGGAGTATATTCGAATATCTCCGCGCCATAACGTATGCAGGACAGGAGTATCACTCCCCTGCCATGAGCTACGGCTATTCCTGTCGTTATATTAGTATTGAAGAAAAGCTCTTCAATTGCTATTGCATCCGGCTTGCATGCGAAAAGCAGTTCATCAAGATCTGTGCTTATCTGCAGCAGTCTCGAAGATAATCTGGTATTGGCGGGCGTCGTAATCACGCCGTATTTAAGCAGTTTTATTTTATTTTCGCTGCTTTCAAGAAGTCCGAACCCAATCGTTGCAATGCCGGGATCGATGCCGAGAATTCTCATAAAATCACCTTTCAAATAATATCATAAGTGAAATAATGAGGCAATATAAAAAACAGGCCCGAAACAGGGCCTGTTTTTTATGCTCTCGGGTGAGATTTATTATAGACTTCCTTAAGCTGCTGTTTTATCAGCTGTGAATAGACCTGAGTGGATGAAACATCAGAATGACCGAGCATTTCCTGGATGGATCTGATGTCTGCTCCGTTCTCCAGCAGATGCGCAGCAAATGAATGTCTCAGAGTGTGCGGCGTTATGTCTTTATCGATCTTGGCCTTCTTCTGATAATACTTGATTATTTTCCAGAATCCCTGTCTGGACATCCTCTCGCCGCTTACATTGACAAAAAGTGATTTTTCATCCGGCAGTGCAATCATCTGCGGTCTTACGATATTGATATACTCAGTCAACGCTTTTACTGCCTTGGGATACATCGGGATCATACGTTCTTTCCCTCTTCCGACGCACCTTATTATGCCGTTCGACAGGTATACATCATCGATATTCAGGCTTATCAGCTCTGATACTCTTATGCCGGTCGCATAAAGCAGTTCAAGCATTGCCTTGTCGCGGTATCCCTTGGGATCGATGCAGTCAGGCTGATCCAGAAGCAGATTGACTTCATTGCTGGTAAGGATCTGGGGAAGCTTCTGCTCATTTTTGTCCGGAACAAGCTTCAGAGACGGGTTAACCTTAATATACTGGTTTATACACAGAAATGTATAAAGGCATTTTATCGAAGCTATATTCCTTGAAACAGTGGAAACAGACTTTCCTGCCAGCCGCAGAAAAGATATATACTCATTCAGCTCATCGAAAGACGCCTCATATATCGTGCATGAACAGTGATCAGCAAGATATTCGCTAAGCTGTCTTATATCACGCATATATGAATTAAAGGTATTATCCGAAGCTCCCTTTATATTGAGAAGATAATCGGAAAAAAGTTCAATGCATTCTGTATTAGACATACGAAAACCCCGCCTGATGTTTGAAACATAAATAATTGCTTAACATAATTTGTAGAAACAATATATTACATTTCGGTAAAAAAGGCAAGGGTTTTTGTAAAAAAGATTAAATTAATTATAAAATTATGTCAAAACTATATGCTGAAATCAATATTTTGTTACCAAAATTAAATTGGCACAATATATTGTATAAGTTACATAAATCTGAATTACGGTTATTATGTATCTTCTTTATGTCAACAGTTATTTCTTTCCGAATAATCCGGGAGTCTTTGCTTTGGCTTCGGCTTCAGCGGCCTCCATCTTGGCGGTTGTAGAAATCGCCCACTTCTTCACCTGAATACGAACACGGTCCTCACCGGTCTCAAAAGTGATAGTATCTTCAGTGATCTGAACGATCTTGCCGGTCATGCCACCGATGGTAACAATTTCTTCACCGAGATTGAGCGAATTGCGCATCTCTTCCGTCTTTTTCTTTTTCTTATTCTCAGGTCTGATAATAAGGAAATAGAAAATTGCAAACATGGCAACCAGCATAATGATGGTTGAAAAACCGCCTCCGGCAACACCGGTAGAAGTCAGGAATAAGGACATTTGATATACCTCCATATGATTTGATGATTATTATACATAGACAAACGATTATTTTCAAGATAAACGTTAGCTATATTCTTGTATCCAGTAATGAGGAATAATGTTTTCTGAATGATTCGAAATTGCCGTTATGCAGACTTTCTCTTATCCTTCGCATAAGCTCGTTATAAAAATAGAGATTGTGCATAACTGAAAACCTCATGGCAAGCATTTCTTCTGCTTTGAAAAGATGCCTGATATATGCACGTGAATATCGCCTGCAGACAGGACAATCGCACTCTGGATCTACAGGAGAACCGTCAGCGGAATATTTTTCATTCTTAATATTTATAATTCCGTTCCATGTAAAAAGATGGCCATGCCTGCCGTTTCTTGCAGGCATAACGCAATCGAAGAAATCTACTCCCCTGTATACACCTTCAATTATATTTCCTGGAGTGCCGACTCCCATCAGATAGCGGGGTTTATTATCAGGCATATATTCTTCAACTGCTTCGATGGTATCATACATCTCCTGATGAGTTTCCCCTACCGCAAGTCCACCTATAGCATACCCGGCAAGATCGAGTTCCGCGATCTTTTTCATATGTTCAATACGTATATCATGGAACACAGCTCCCTGATTTATACCGAAAAGCACCTGACCGGGGTTCACAGCATCTTCCCTGCCGTTATAATCATCAAGAGCAGTTTTACATCTTTTAAGCCATCTGAAGGTCCTGTCGGCTGATCTGCTGACATATTCTCTGGGAGACGGGATCTTTACACACTCATCGAATGCCATTGCTATATCTGAGCCGAGATTGGACTGGATCCTCATGCTCTCTTCCGGTCCCATGAAAATATGCCTGCCGTCAATATGACTGTTGAAAGCCACGCCTTCTTCAGTGATCTTTCTGAGACCTGCAAGAGAAAAAATCTGAAAACCGCCGCTGTCTGTAAGGATAGGATCCTCCCATGTCATAAACCGGTGAAGACCGCCCATTTTCTTTATCAGATCATCTCCGGGACGGACATGAAGATGATAAGTGTTTGAAAGTTCCACCTGACATTTCACGGTTTCAAGATCAGCAGCTGAAAGAGCTCCCTTTATAGCACCCTGTGTCCCTACGTTCATGAATACAGGAGTCTCAATTGTGCCGTGTGGCGTTTCAAAGCTGCCAAGACGCGTTTTATTCTCTTTTTTTATCAGTTTGAACATATAAAACCTACCTGATCAGCATTGCATCTCCAAAGGAGAAGAATCTGTATTTCTCTTCAATTGCTTTTTTATAGGCATTAAGTACATGCTCTCTTCCGGCGAGTGCGGAAACGAGCATTATAAGAGTACTCTCAGGAAGGTGAAAGTTTGTTACAAGAGAATCTATGCATCTGAAGGAATAACCGGGGTAGATAAATATATCAGTCCACTTGCTGCCGCTTAAAAGTCTGCCTGATTCATCAGTGAAGCTTTCGAGTGTTCTGCAGGAAGTAGTACCGACTGCAATTATTTTTCTTCCGTTTGATTTGGCCTCATTGACCTTATCTGCAGTTTCATCGGGAACAGTGCAGAATTCCGAATGCATCAGATGATCTTCAATTTCATCTTCCTTCACGGGTCTGAAGGTTCCAAGTCCGACATGCAGGGTGACTTTGCAGATATTTACGCCGTTTTCGGATATCAGCCGCAGCAGTTCATCTGTAAAATGAAGTCCTGCAGTCGGCGCTGCCGCACTGCCTATCACTTTGCTGTATACCGTCTGATATCGTTCAGGATCATTAAGTTCACAGGTTATATAAGGCGGCAAAGGCATTCTGCCTAGTTCGTCCAGTATTTCAAGGAAAACACCCTCATATGTGAACTTAACGATACGATTTCCCCCGTTGATTATCTCCATCACCTGAGCCGTGAGCCTGCCGCCTCCGAATTCCAGAACTGTTCCCTGGCGGATCTTTTTACCAGGTCTGCAAAGGCATTCCCACCTGTTATCACCAAGATCACGAAGAAGCAGCAGCTCAACAGCTCCGCCTGTTTTCCTTGTACCAAGGAGTCTCGCCGGAAGGACACGTGAATCATTGATCACAAGGCAGTCCCCTTTATTCAGGTACTTCGGGAGATCATAAAAATGACGATGTTCAACGGAGCCGCTTTTCTTGTCCAGGACCATAAGACGGGAATGATCCCGTTCAGGGATCGGTGTCTGTGCTATAAGCTCAGGCGGAAGGTCAAAGTAAAAATCCGATTTTTTCATTCTACGGGATTATCTCTCATTGCTGTAATAGTTTTATCCATAAGATCCTTAAGTTCCATTTCAAGCATCTCAGCCCCCCTGCTTATCACTTCACGGGAGCAGCCTGCAGCAAACTTCTTATCCTTGAATTTCTTCATTACGGACTTTGCTTCCATATCCGAAATACCGGTCGGTCTCATAAGAGCTGCCGCACCTATCAGACCGGTGAGTTCATCAACGGCAAAAAGTACCTTTTCCATGAATTTCTCAGGTGCCACATCGGAACAGATGCCATAACCGTGACTGACCACTGCATGGATCATATCTTCATCTATATCCTCGTCATGAAGTATCTCCAGCGCTTTTACGCAGTGCTGATCCGGATACAGCTCAAAATCAATATCATGGAGCATCCCGACACTCTTCCAGAATTCCTCATTTTCGGGGTCATACTCTCTTGCAAAGCTTCCCATAACTGCTGAAACAGTTTTTGCGTGATGTATATGAAATTCGTCCCTGTTATATTTCTTCAGGACTTCCAGCGCCTGCCCGGGAGTCGGAATATAGCTCATTGATCTTCTCCTTTTCTTTTAATTTTTGATTATAATAACTCTATCATTGATAGAATTCAAATAAAATGTTATTCTCTGACTATGCTTAATATAATAAGAAAAAATGAAATATTTGAAACGGTAATCGAAAACTATGCATCTGATGCCTCCGGGATATGCCATGTTAACGGGATGACAGTTTTTGTCCCGGGTTCGCTTTCAGGAGAAAAGCTGAAAATACGCATAGTAAAGGTACTGTCATCATATTGCTATGGCAGGATCGAGGAGATAATTGAAGCTTCTCCTGAACGCCGCGCACCATCCTGTCCGGTCTATAAAAAATGCGGCGGCTGTTCTACCCAGCATATGTCCTATGAAGAAGAGCTGCGCTTTAAGAGCGGAATAGTATATGATTCTATGCTTCACATTGCGCATATCGATATTCCCTGCCCTGTGATAGCTGGAAGCGAATTACAGCTTTCATACAGGAATAAAGCTACTTATTCCTTTGCAGATATTAATGGTAAAACAGTATCAGGCTTTTACCGAGACCGTTCGCACGATGTTATTCCCATAGATATCTGCTGCATCCAGGCGGAGGTCAGTTCAGCAATATCATCCGTTTTAACCGAGATTTTAAACAGGTACGGTTTTTCTGCATATAATGAATCAGATCATTCCGGATATATCCGGCATCTGTTTATCAGAACAGCACACATCACAGGAGAGGTTATAATCTGCATCACATCTGCAAGAGGGTTTGGAAGCAAGACCCACTTAATAGTTGATGAGCTCGTATCATCATTCCCGGAGATCGCCGGGATCATCCTTAACATTGATAAGGAGCCGGGAAATAAACTTCTCAAGGGTGATTTCTATACTTTATGGGGCAATAATTTTATTACAGATGAACTGTGCGGTTTGAAATTCCGGATATCGCCCCTCTCCTTCTATCAGATAAACTCTCCACAGGCTGAAAAACTCTATGATAAGGTCCGGGAATACGCTCTAGTAAATAATGATGACTGCGTTCTGGATCTCTATTGCGGCATAGGTACCATAAGCCTGTATCTTGCCCGATATACTAAAAAGGTCTTAGGGGTTGAGATAGTAGAGCAGGCAGTAGAAAATGCCCGCAACAACGCAGAATTGAACGGAATCGAGAACGCCGGTTTTTTCTGTTCAGATGCTGCCAGATTCAAGGAATACACAGACAGTACAGGTTTTAAACCAAATTGTATTGTTGTGGATCCGCCGCGCAAGGGGCTTGAGAAGACTACCATTATAGACATTTGTAAATATGAACCTGAAAGAATCGTTTATGTTTCATGCAATCC
>JAIKVS010000156.1 GCA_024685535.1 Oscillospiraceae bacterium
GGGCTGCCAATGATATCAAGGCGTTTTCCGCCACCGCAGGCGGATAAGGAAAAAAGGGCGATCGTCAGCGCAAAGCATAGAATAATGGCTTTTAAACGCATGTTTTCCTCCTTGTTTTAAACTGCCTCAGCGGTTTTAAATCAATTTCCGCATGCAGCAGCAATATGCCGCTTTTATATACTTCTTCATCTCAACAATTCTATTATATCATGACCGGCATCAAAAACTGAATACCACAGATCCTTTTTCCTTAACGGATACCATTCTCAATAACACCGGCCTGACCCATACCCCGGTATACCACAGGAGATCAGCAAAAAAACCGGCGGCAGATACTTCTGCGGCCGGTTGTTTAATACTCTGCATTGTGCAGCACTGATCCATCAAAACATTAAGGTCAGATTATGCTTTCTGTGATCACTCTGTGTTTATGTTAAACCGTTTAATGACGATTATGACGATTATGACGATTATGACAGTTATGACGGTATCATGCTGCTCCCGAAATATCGTCATTTGCGTCATTATAGGCATATTCCTGAATAGAAGTATTATATATCTAGCAAAAGACAATATGAACTTAGCAGTTGACAACTGTAAACTCCTATGCTATTGTATAGTCGCTTAAGCTACAACTGTAAACTCTATGACGGGAGGCAGTACAATGTCAGATAATCTTGCATGCAAAATAACGGTGTCCGAACTGGAGATCATGAAGCTCCTGTGGCATGCGGAAGACGCTCTGCCAGTTACATATATACGGGAGAGACTTCAGGAATCAAAAGGCTGGGAGCCTGCGACGATAAAAACTCTCCTTTCCCGGCTCGTTTCAAAGGGAGTTGTCCGGCAGGAGAAGCGGAACGTATACCACTATTCGCCGATCATCACGGAGGAAGAGTACGGCGCCTGGGCAACGGATGATCTTATCACGCGGCTGTATAATGGCAGTGTCCGCAATCTTGTCGCTGCCCTTGTCAATTCAAAGGGACTTACACAGGAAGATCTTGACGAATTCCGTCAGATGTTCAAGGTGGAGGATTAAGGCATGAAGATCTTGCTTATGATGACTTTAAGCGGAAGTGCCCTTACGCTTTTCCTACTTTTCCTGCGTTACGTGGTATTAAGACGGATGCCGAGCACGATCTATTACTATGCGTGGCTCTTTGTCCTGCTGCGCTTTGTGCTGCCTCTTCCGGGACTTATACCTTCTTTCAGCCGGCCTGCTGCTCCCGAAACTCCTGTTTACAGTGAGACATATACGAGAGAGCCCGAGGAACAGTTGCCTGCCGGACTCGTGACCCAGACAGGTGTTCCAAACACAATGCCTGCAGCGCCATCGGTATCACAAACTTATGTTCAGCCTGAAGAAAAAACAGAGTCATCTGCCCAGGCTCTCCGCAAGGCAGTTATTTCTGTAGATTGGCGTTCACCGAAGCTCTGGCTCTCAGTTTGGGCGGCCGGTGTCTTCGTGTATCTGGGTATGACCGCTTATGCGTATATCAGTTTCATAAAGCGTCTGAGGAGAAAAATGCACAAACCGGACAGCTTTACGAAGGAACTGTATTCTGCCATGCCCGGAAGAAAGCCCGCGCTGTTCCGCTCGGGTATGCTGCGCACATCACTGATGTTCGGAGTGTTTTCCCCAAGGATCGTCCTGCCGGAGCATCTGAACGATGAGGAGGATATAGTTAATGTCCTTCATCATGAGCTTATGCATTACCGGCGCAGGGATATACTTTATAAGTGGATCGCAGCTGCAGTCCTCGCTGTCCATTGGTTCAATCCCATCATTTGGCTTGTCCAGAAGGAACTCAACAGCGCATGTGAGCTTAGTTGCGATGAGATGCTCCTGCGTTCCATGACGCGATATGAAAAGCAATCCTATGGCAATACTCTTTTGTCAATGGCTGCAAATGCGTCGCTGCCCGCAAGGGTCGTTGCCACCACATTTTCTACAGATAAAAAGAATCTGAAGGAGCGGCTTGAACAGATCATGCATTATAAGAAAAGCAAGACGCGGGTACTTGCCGCAGTGCTGGCATTGCTGCTTCTGGCCGGCTGCAGTGCAGTCGCAGGTCCGGCTGCGGATAAAGTGTCCGGAGAGCCCAAGCAGTCTGACGAAAACCGTCCGGTCGTTAAAGTTTCCAGTGTGGATGAAATGCTGAAAGCAATTGCGCCCGATACTGTCATCGAACTTTCTGCAGGAGAGTATGATCTCAGCACCGCATCTGATTATGGTGAGGATACCCACAGCTCCTATTATTCATGGAACGGTGTCTGGAGCGACGATAAGCAGATCAGCGCTGAACTTGTCATCAGCAAAGTCAGCGGCCTGACGATACGCGGTGCGGGTCCCGGTGAGACCACGATCTCTGCCGTTCCGCGCTATGCCAACGTGATCAAGTTTATAGGTTGTCATGATCTCTCGATGTCGGACTTTACAGCAGGTCATACAAAGGAGCCCGGCTTGTGTGCAGGCGGCGTGCTGCGGTTCGAGTCCTGCGGTGATGTATCCGTCACGGGATGCGGGCTGTTCGGATGCGGTACGATCGGCGTGGATGCTGTGGATACCTTTGGTATAGATATATCCGGCTGCAGTATTTATGAGTGCAGTTATGCAGCGGTAAATCTATATATGTGCAGGGATGCCAAAGTAGAAAACTGCAGTATCTATAAACATGGCACACGCGAAGGGACCGGATCTGCGATGGAACTGTTCTCAACATATTATACTGACGGTTTCATCATCTGCGGCAACAGCATATATGAGAACGCAACACAGAGTCTTCTGAAGCTGAATTACACAAAGAATGCTGTGTTCATTTCTAATGAGGTGCATGACAATCGCTTCGGAGGAGCGGTATTTTCGTTCGATCAGTATGTGCCTTTGATAGACGGCTGTTCATTTGTTAATAACGGCCAGATATATCAGTGGGTGCTCAGCGATGGTACGTATCCGTGCGATATAACGGGGAGGAGCCTCGAGGCGAAGGACTTCGAGACAATGAAATTCCGCGAGATCGATCTGGAAACAGCTGTCAAGCCTGCTCCTGCGGCGGCTGCCGCTGAAGTGCGCCCCGGCGGTTCCATCGAGGTCGGCACTATGGATGAATTCCTCAGTGCCATCGGCCCTGACCGCACGATCATTCTGAACGGGGAGCTGTTCGATCTGTCGGCGGCCACGAATTATGGATCGACCGGTGGAGAGTACTATACCTGGCAGCCCGGCTTCGACGGTCCGCAGCTGGTGATCTGGGATGTTGACGGGCTGAGCATACAGGCTTCAGCAAAGGATTCGAAGGCTACAACGCTCTCAGCCATACCGCGTTACGCGAATGTCCTTTCTTTCCAGAATTGCAACGATCTTCAGCTTATAGGCTTTACGGCAGGACATACCAAAGAGCCGGGAAGCTGTGCCGGAGGTGTGCTGGAATTCCAATCATGCAACAATGTCAAAGTCGATAACATGCGCCTTTTCGGATGCGGCATTCTTGGCATCCAGGCTTCAAACTGTGCGACCGTGGGTGTTCTGCGCACTGAGATATATGAGTGCTCTCAGGGAGCGGCACGTTTCTATAGGACTGACGGGATCGTGTTCGACAGCTGCGATATCCACAACGTGCAAAGCCCCGCACTGGTATTCAACGAGTGCGGAGACAAGGTCTGGAACGGCGAACCGATCAGCGGTCTGAACGGTGAGTATGATGTGGATAAAAACGGAAGTCTTACACAGCCTGCCAGGGGGAATATGATGCCTGAATCGGCTGCTCAGCCGGATGAAGAACTCATTTATGATGAAAAAGGTCAGCTGAGTATCGTAAGGGAGACGATACCGGGAGAGGGGATCAGGGAGACCCGTTATTTCTATTCGGAGGACGGATGCTACCGCTGGGAGATATGGCTCAACGACGAGCTGCGTAGTATCAATATATATGAAGAGTTTGAGCTTGACCCCACTGGGGAAAACAGCTTCCCGTTGCGGCGCAGCACATATAACGGGGAGAGTGTTCTTCAGGGCTATCAGCTTTATAAATATGACTACGATAAACAGACTAAAAGGATCGAAACGTATTCGGCTGACGGTACTCTGGTGAGCTACAGGATACAGGAATCCTCTAATAACTGGTCATATCTTCTTTCAGACATACTCTATTCTCCGGACGGAACGGTTCTTGAAGCTTTAACGTATCCCAAACCCGGCATAAATGTCTTCTTCTATACGAAGGACATAACAGGGAGCGGCATCACAACGAAGCTGTCTTCAAATGAGACGATCACCCTCCGCGCAGAGGCTCCTGTCGGCAGCGGCGTGTTCACATGGACGGTTGACCGGGAAGGGATCTATGAACTGAGTCCCAATAAGGATGGTTCTGAATGCGTTCTCAGGCAGATCGGTATATATCAGGGCTTTGTCTATATCACTGTGGAGAGGGATGGCATACAGGGAAGCTTTTACTGTGTTGCTATGCCATGATGCAGGACATGAGTATAGAATCAAGAAAGAAGCAAGTTCATACTAAAAGCATAATTATAGCTTTAGCAGCAATAGTATTATGTGTCCTGCTGTTTCTCTCTGTATGTGTTATTGCCGATCTTGATTTCGCATATGATGCTTTGTATGCGGTTTCTCCCGAGATCGCCCAAAAACTGAAGCCGCTCAGAGAGGAATGTGAGGATAACGGGATCAAACTCAAGTTCATATCTTCTTCTGTTAATGAAAAAGGTATAGAAATATTCGTCTCACTCGAAGATCTGGAAGAGGACAGGATCGATGATACTGTTGACCTGTTCGACAGCTATTCCGTCAACTGTCCTTTTCCTGCAAGCAACAGCTGCCGCTTCGTTGAATTTGACCCCGAGAATAGAGAAGCGTTGTTCCTTATAAGCATCAGGCAGCAGGATGATCAGGTTATCACCGGGGATAAGATCACAATCTCAATGAACAGGCTGCTGAGTCATAAAAGAGTGTTTAAAGGACAGATCCCGCAGATCGATCTGGTTTCTGTCTGCCAAAAAAGTCCCGCGCTTCAGAAGGATGACCCGCAGATAAGAGGTTACAGCGCTCCTTCTGAATGGACCTTTGATGCGTCATCGTTTGGTGTATTGGCGCAAATGCCGGAAATGTCTTTTTCACCGGCACAGGGAGCAGAGATAACTGCAGCAGGGTATGTTGACGGTCTTTTGCATATACAGGTCCATTATGATGATATACTTGCTTATGACAATCACGGCGATGTTTATCTGACCGATACCGACGGGGCGGAAATCAATGCAGTATATTCGATTTCCTTCTGGGACGAGTCACATGAAGGAAGCTATCAGGAGTATCTCTTTGATATCACTGCGGAAGAACTGCCGGCGTATAAACTTACGGGATACTTCGTTACTTGTGATACGCTCATCAACGGAAACTGGCAGATAACATTTCCGTTGAAACATTGAATCTGCTTTGGGGTTTTCTGTATAACAGAAGATTTCTCTGCAGAACAGAGTAAAGCCAATTTAGAGCAGGCATCTCAGCCAGTGTCATCATGATTTACCGCGCTACTATGCCATGATGCAGGATATGAGGAAAATTTATGACCGCAGGCAGGGCGGAGCGGAAGGCGGGTCTCGAGGCACGGAGCATAAGAAACGGAGGGCAGCAAATGCTGCCCTCCATGCAATTACAATAAATCTTTTAGTATGAGAATCCGGCTTTCAATCCAATAGTATAAAAAACCGGCGGCAGATACTTCTGCGGCCGGTTGTTTCATACTCTGCATTGTGCAGCACTAATCCATCAAAACATTAAAGCTTAATTATGCTTTCTGTGATCACTCTATGTTTATGTTAAACCGTTTAATGACGGTTATGACGATTATGACGATTATGACGATTATGACAGTTATGACGGTATCATGCAGCTCCCGAAATATCGTCATTTGCGTCATTTGCGTCATGCCTTGCTTCGGCTAGGTGTATAGTACGGGCTTCCTGATTCCGACTAGTCCGGTAATGGATCCCATAGTCCTGCTCCAGACGGGAGATCGAGGCGTTCAGCTTCCGGGTAAGGATATTGGGCCTGGTCTCAGGATCAAGGTGATCCTGCAATATCTCAATAAGTTCGGTCGCTGTGCCCTGCCACTCATGGCGGTCTTTCATAAAAGCAGCTACTGCTTCAAGAACAGGATCGGGCAGTTTCTGCCCGGTCTTTTCAAAGCCGATGAAATCCCAGTGCTTTGTCTGTTCGTTGAAGCGCAGGTTTAGCTGCTCATCAGCCAATTCACGGCCTGTCACACTGAGCGTTCCCTCCGAAGCAAGCCGGTCGGGCTTTTGAAGCACCCATGCTCCGTCCGCAGCGCCGAACAGTCCGGTAGTGCCGGAGATCAGATTGAATGCGTCAGCCGAGCCTTCTTTTCGCGTGTGATGGACAAGCAGGATCGTTATATTATATGCGTCTGCTATCTTTTTTAGCGCGGTCATAACTTCGTAATCCCCGGAATAGCTGTATTTCACCGAATTCATTGGACGGATTCGCTGCAGCGTATCGATGATCACAAAGCCGACGGCAGGATTCTCCGTAAGAAAAGCGCTTAGCTGGTCCTCAAAACCATCGCCCAGGAGTTCTGCCTCGGTGGCGATATGGAGACGGCCGGTCTCCCCGCCGGTCACCTCGTTGAGACGCTGCTGGATGCGCTGGCTGGTATCTTCGAGACTTACATACAGAACTTCGCAGGGCACTGTCTTAAACTCCCATACGGGAAGCCCGCGGCTTATGCAGTCTGCCAGCCACAGCACCAGCCAGCTTTTGCCAATCTTTGATGCTCCGGCCAGAATGTAAAGGCCCTTACCCAGCAGCCTTTCGATAAGATAACCGGTGGATCTGAATTCCATGTCCATCAGATCGTTTGCATCCACGGTATCCAGTTCATGGAGCTTCAGGCCGAAAATTTCATGGATGTAGCGTATCGCTTCCTCCTCGTTCATATCCGGATACAGCTTCTGCGCAAAGTCCACGACATCTGCGGTAATACCGCATGGGATGCAGCGCCATGTGTCCTTCTGCAGCCAGGCTTTATGGCCGCAGCAGGGACATGTGACCTGCGTGCCATCGATCTCAAGCCCCTCCGCCTCAATAAAGCTTCGCAGCATCGGACGGATCTTCTCGCGGGGATCAAAGTTCATGCAAGGCCTTCTTTCCATCCTGATAAAGTATTAATTTCAATTTCCCTCAAATAATAAAATCCTCCTTTTTAAATTTAGAAAATATTATAATAGCTATCATTTATTTTCTAAATGTATTATATCCGATCTTGACGGAAGGTCAATAGTTTTGTATAATCTTGTTTGTAGTCATATAAATTTTCCAAAATTAGCGAGATTTGTATTTTCCAAAGAAGGAGCATAATAGATGGAAAAAGGAAATGCGGGATCAGGGCAGGATAAAAAGCCTGCGGCAGACAGAAAAAGACCGGCTGCGTGGCTGGATCAGTTTAATAATACTGTATATTTCTCTGAAGAGGATAAGACGATATATATTCATGTAGATGACGGCAATGAATATGAATCGATGCAGGACTTAATTGATGAATACGAAAAGGAATATGCTGCAACGCACGAGATACATGAAGTTGATCCGGAAGAGCTTGAGGCGCAGCGCCTCGGCAGAATAAAAGCCCAGAAAGAAAACATGGCGTTGATGGAGGAACTCCGGCGCCGTTATGAAGGAAAGATCCGGTTTGGTCATGAGGAGGACGATTCTCCGGAATCGGACAAAAAGCCGCTGATCAACGTTCTCAGCGGAGCGACGATCCGTCTTGGATACGGCGAAGGGATCCTGGATTTTCTGTATGCGGATTTCAGTACGCCGCTCTTGGAAAAAGCGGCAACTAGCATAACTTCCGGAGGAGAAGCCAAAGGATACTTGCCACAGGATCTGCGTTCGGAGAAAGAACCGGGAACGGAAAGAGTCAGCACCAAAACTCAGAAGATCGTGGAGGATTTCTTCAGCTATGCGCTGACATTCACGAATGTAAAAGAAGCTGCTTACCGATCTGTTTATACGGCAATCTGTCCGCCTGTGGTTGCTGACATAAGAGATGAACCTAAGCTGCGCATAAGATATCGCCAGGAACTTCTGAATCTGCAGGAAAAATACAAGGATTTGATGGAATTCTGCTATGATGAGGATTTCTATCCGGAAGTCCTCGGCAGGATGATGCCACATGAGCGTTACTACCTGTACAGACATATCCATCATCTGCCCACCACCGTGGAGCGGACGGAGCAGGTACGGTTTGCCCGAAACTATATGGGTCATAAAAAAGAGATGCCCTACGGGATGGAACATGAGGAACTGCAGGCCAGATTCGACAGTATGACAAGCGAAGTAAATGAGACGGAAAAAGAATTCGCAGAAAAGTTTGGCATTGAGCCGATGAGAGTACATGTTTTCTCCAATATACCCTCGTTCATCTCTATACAGTATCTTTTCAGCACGGTCGAGCAGATTTTGGAGCTTGAATTCACGAAGATGCTGGAGCAGAACGTACGCTTCCGCAAATGCAAACGCTGCGGAAAATACTTCATTATGAAGGGTAACTACGATACAAACTACTGCGACCGCGTGGACGAGGGAGGAACGCAGACATGCCAGCAGATAGCGGCGCAGGAAAACTACAAAGCGCGTATTGCCGATAACAAGGCTATCCCGATCTACAATAAGTATTACAAGCGTTATGCCGCACGCGTGAATGTAAATCAGATAAAGGAAAAGGATTTCAAAGCCTGGAGGTACCAGGCGATAACGAAGCGCAACGAGTGTACAGACGGCAAAATAACCCCTGAGGAACTGACCGAATGGATGGAGGCGTCCTTCCCGAACCGCAAGCCTGGAAAACCGAAGGAAGAACAGGAGTAGACCGGAAAGGCACCACCCGTTCAGACGGCGCCGGTTTGCCGTTTATCTTCAAGGACCTCAGCCGTATTATCGGCCTCCTGCTGAAAAAGTAATCTATAGCCGTCAAAAACAGCCACCATATGGTGGCTGTTTTTAATATGCATCTGAATACTTACTAAGCAGCATGCGGTTTCAGGCATGGAATATATGTGTTTTGTGCCGTTGCCCGGTGTTATTACTATGATATAATCAATATAATATACTTGGAACATCCCTATGATTCTACTTCAGCATAATTTCTTCACGAGGTGGGAAATCTTTATGAACAGCAGGAGAAAGGGAATCACACTGGCGGCTTTGCTTGGTGGCGTCGTCCTTGTGCTTATCCTGGTGATAGGCACGATCTGGACAGGCCGCAGCGCCAGGAAAGACACGGAATCCGCAGTCCGCTCCGTGAGCCTGCTCTATCTTGATGAGCTTGCAGGGCGCCGTGAGCAGGTCGTAGCGGCAAATATCCGGCAGAAGATCGATGTCATTGAAACAGCCCTGGATCTGATCACGGAGGAAGATCTGAGCGACAATGCCCATCTCCAGGCCTTCCAGAGCAGGATCAAGAGCCTGTTCAATCTGGAACGCTTCGCCTTTTTCGGCGCGGACGGACTGGTTTATACTGCCGCAGGACCGCGTGCAGAGGCCGATCAGTACCACTTTGATTATACTGCGCTCGAAGGGCGGATATCGTCGTTGAGAATCTGGACAGCGCGGACAAAAAGGTCATCATCGCTGTGCCCACGCATATACAGTTCTCCGATACGGAGCTGCTGGCATGTTTCATGCAGATCGACATGAAGGAAATGCTCGCCGGCGTCTCCATGAATGCCCAGGAGGGCGGCGCGACATTCTGCAATATCTATACCGGCAACGGCATTGCCCTCAGCAACACAGTTCTTGGCGGGCTCGCTGTTGAGGATAATCTCCTTGAAGCAATGCAGAAGGCGGATTTCGAACCGGGATATTCCTATGATGGAGTAGTCAGCGATTTCGCTGAAGGAAAGCGCGGCGTGGTCAGCTTCACATATGACGGCATCCGGGAAACGCTGAGCTATGTGCCGGTAGAGGGCACGGACTGGCTTCTTACTTATCTTATCCGTGAGAGCGTCATAAGCGACAGCATCAGCGCTGTTTCAAACGGCATCATTCGCAGAAGCACTGTTCAATCCCTGCTGACGGTCGCTATACTTCTTTTACTTTTCGCATTTATCTTCCTTCAGACCCGCAGAAACGCAAAGCTGACTCTGGAAAAAGAGACTGCCGATGCTGAGAACCGCGTAAAACAGGAGGAAATGGAACAGAGGCTCCGTCTGCAGGATGAACTGCTTGCACAGAAGCAGCATCAGGAGGAACAGATGCGCCTTATAAACGCGCTGGCCTCCGATTACTGGAGCGTATATTATGTGGATCTGGACCATGACACAGGCGTTTGTTATCAGGCCCACAGCGACGTCGACGACGGTTTGCGGCCAGGTGACCGCTTCCGCTATATCGAAAGCGTGACCGCTTATGCAAACTCATATATCAAGGAGGAATTCCGGGACGACTTCCTGAATTTCGTCCGGATCGAAAACATCAAGGCAGGACTGCTTGAGCGGAGAGTCATCGCTTACCGCTACCTGGTCCACAGGCACGATAAGGACACCTGGGAAGAAGTGCGTTTTGCGGGCGTGCGCCATCCGGAAGATCGCGATGATCATCTGGTGCATCTTGTCGGCGCATGCTTTGTGGACGTGGATGCTGAGACCCGGAAGACCATGGAGCAGAACCAGACTCTGCAGGATGCCCTGACGGCGGCGGAGACAGCCAACAAAGCCAAGACGGCCTTCCTTTCCAATATGAGCCATGAGATCCGCACCCCCATGAATGCCATCATCGGGCTCGACAGCATCGCCCTG
>JAIKVS010000254.1 GCA_024685535.1 Oscillospiraceae bacterium
CACCTCTCCCCAGCTCGAGGAGGAAATGAAAAACGCTCTCAATGGCGTCACCGAATTGGTGTTCGATATGGAAGGCCTTGAGTACATCTCCTCCGCCGGCCTGCGCGTCCTGCTCTCCGTACAGAAGGTGATGAACCAGCAAGGCAGCATGAAGCTGCTCCATGTTAATGAAGTCATCAACGAGATCTTCGAGGTCACCGGATTTTCCGATATCCTCACTATCGAGTGATAAGCGCAGACAGAATGAAAAAGATACTTATCATAGCCCTGGCACTGCTGATGCTGTGCTCTGCTGCGGCATGCGGGCAGAAAAAGACCGAGCCGCAATTAGGCAGCTGGGCACTCAATGACAGCGCAGAACTGAGCGCAGATGCTCAGAAGGCATTCGACAAAGCTCTGGAGGGGCTGGTGGGAGTTAATTACTCCCCTGCTGCTCTCCTCGGCACCCAACTGGTATCAGGCATGAATTACTGTGTGCTCTGCGAATCCACGGTGGTCTATCCCGATGCGCAGCCTTATTGGGCACTGGTATATATCTACGCAGATCTTCAGGGTAATGCAAAAGTTACCAACATCGTTCCCCTCGACCCCGGCGCGATCCTCGAAGCCGGTAAGGTGGAACCTTCACAGCCCCAGGGCGGAATGCTCGGAAGCTGGAAGCTCGACCGCGACGGCAGCGTTGCTGCGGACGGCGCCGTGATGCATCTTGCGTCGCAGCTGGTGTCCGGAACTAACCACTGCGTGCTCTGCAAGGGCTGGAACCTTGTTTTCGTTTACGAGAACCTCGAAGGCAAGACAGAGGTCCTCAATTCAGTGCCGCTGGATATAGCAGCACTTTCCCAGCCTGCCGCCGAATAAAGGGCGTTTCTACCAAGGAGGTCCGGTATGCCGGAAAAAACAGTACGGGAGATGAATGCTGTTGAAAAAATGCATCATTCTCTTGCCGCCAAGATATTCCGTGCCACGGTCACCGGCTGTATACTGCTGGGGCTGGTGACGCTGATCGTAGGCCTCGGACTATACACCTATACCCTGTCCGGGCAGATCATAAGGCATGCCTTTGATCTTACAAGATCTGCAGCCGGCACTGCCGCGATCAGCTCGGACAACATCTCCGTGGCAAAAGACGTTATGTCCATATACCGAGGGCTGAGCAGCGATGAGAAACTGCTCTGCGGCAGCGAAGAATACCGGAGCTTTTATTCATCAGTGGATACCGGCGCAGGAAGCGACCATGAGATGCTGATCCGTGTACTGCGCAACTTCGCGGCTGACAACGATATTAACTATATCTATATCGCCATGTATGACGAAGAGACCAGTGCAATGGTGTATATTGCCGATCCCGACCCCACCGCGCCTCTCTATCCCGGAGACTGGGAAGTCGTCAGCCGGGATGGCATGATGAAGTTCCTAGAGTGGGACGGCACCGGCATGCTTTATGACATCGGCAGAACAGCCAGATACGGATGGATGTGCACAACCGGTGTCCCAATAACGGATGAAAATGGAGAAATCTGTGCTTTCGTGCTGGCAGACGTGATGACAGATAAAGTCATCTCCGGAATGAAGACATTTGCACTGCAGGTAAGCCTGTCTGTGCTGATAATAACGGCAGTGGTGGCAATAGCGCTTGCCAACCATATGAGAAAGAAGATCTCCGTGCCGATAGACCAGATAGCAAATGCCGCAGAGCGCTATGTTTCGGATCGCCGCGACGGAAAGCTCGACATAGATCACTTTGCCATGCTTAACATCCGGACCGGGGATGAGATAGAAAACCTCTGTCTCGTTATGGCTGGCATGGAGCAGGATCTGGCTGCTATAGAGGATGATCTCACAAAGATCACAGCCGAAAAGGAGCGCATCAGCACCGAGCTCGATCTTGCCCGCAGGATACAGACCGCTATGCTGCCGCATATATTCCCACCCTTCCCCGAGAAAAAGGAATTCGAAGTTTTCGCCAGCATGGATCCCGCCAAGGAGGTCGGCGGCGACTTCTACGATTTCTTCCTCGTGGATGACGATCACCTCTGCCTTGTTATGGCGGATGTTTCGGGTAAAGGTATTCCCGCGGCGCTGTTCATGATGGTTTCAAAGATAATCCTGCAAAGCTGCGCCATGCTTGGGCAGGATCCGGCAGCTATACTCTCAAAGACAAACGAGGCTATCTGCTCCAACAACCAGGCTGAAATGTTCGTTACGGCATGGGTCGGTATTCTGGAGCTTTCCACGGGAAAACTCATTGCATCCAGCGCAGGCCATGAATATCCGATAATAAAGAGACCGGGCAGCTGCTACGAAGTGCTGAAGGATAAGCATGGCTTCGTTATAGGCGGTATGCCTCAGACAAAATACCAGGACTACGAACTGCATCTTGAGCCCGGTACCGATCTGTTTTTGTATACAGACGGCCTTCCCGAGGCAACAAGAAGTGACAAGGTCATGTTTGGCCTTGACAGAATATGCGCAGTGCTTAACGAATCTGCGGACAGGCACCCGAATGAGATCCTAACATCAGTCACCCGCGCCGTGGAGGAGTTCGTAGGAGAAGAAGAACAGTTCGACGATCTAACTATGCTTTGCTTCCACTACTACGGTCCCGATCAGGGAGGAGGGAACAGCGTGAAACAAATCACTGTCAATGCAACGGTAGACAGTATCACCGACGTTACAAAATTCATCGATGACGAACTGAAAAAGCTGGGCTGCCCCATCAAGACACAGTCGCAGATAGACATCGCTATAGACGAGCTTGTAAACAATGTCGCCTCTTACGCATACGCGCCTGGGTCCGGTGATCTGACTGTACAGTTCGAGTTCATTGAAAGCAGCCGCACTGCTGCAATAACCTTTATTGACAGCGGTCTGCCTTTCGATCCCGTTGCCGCGGCGGATCCCGACGTTACGCTCCCTGCCGAGGACAGAGGCGTAGGCGGCCTTGGAATATTCCTCGTGAAAAAGACGATGGACAATGTGGTCTACAAATATCTCGACGGCAAAAATGTGCTGCGGATAGAAAAGCGGATCTGAGGATAAGGAGAGGAAACATGGAAAACATCAGCTTTATAAAGTCAGATGACGGTTTCATAATAAAACTGGCCGGGCACATAGATTCCACCAACGCAGGTGCTGTGGAGGAAGAACTCAACAGTATACGCGCGCAGGAGAAGCCCGAGTCCATCATAGTGGACTGTGAGGATCTTGAATACCTCTCCAGCGCTGGCCTGCGCATAATATTAAGGCTCAGAAAATCCATCTCCGAACTGAGCTTAGTGAATGTCTCCCAGGATGTGTACGAGGTCTTTGAGATGACGGGCTTCACCGAAATGGTGGACATACAGAAGGCCTACCGGAAGATCTCTGTTGAAGGCTGCGAGATAATAGGTCAGGGAGCGAACGGCAAAATTTACCGTATCGGACCTGATACGATAGTGAAAGTGTTCCTCAATCCAGATTCCCTCGCCGAAATCAAGCGTGAGCGCGAGCTTGCAAGAGCCGCATTCGTTCTGGGTATCCCGACTGCCATCCCATACGATGTAGTGCGGATAGAGGGCGGCGGATACGGCTCAGTGTTCGAACTACTGGACGCCAAGAGCTTTGCAAAGCTTCTCATAAGCGGTGATAAATCCGTTGAAGAGCTTGCTGAGATGAGCATAGATCTTCTCAAGCAGATCCACTCGACCGTCGTAAAGCCCGATACCATGCCTGACATGAAGGCAATAGCACTTGATTGGGGCGATTTCCTCAAGGACTATCTCCCGGAGGATGCATGGAAGAAGCTCCACGAGCTTATTGACGCCGTACCAGAGGATGACCACATGCTCCACGGCGACTATCATCTTAAAAACGTTATGCTTCAGAACGGCGAGTGCCTGCTGATAGATATGGACACTCTTTGCCACGGACACCCGAT
>JAIKVS010000009.1 GCA_024685535.1 Oscillospiraceae bacterium
AGACGGACATGCTGGAAAAATTCAGGCAGCACAAATTTCTGTTCAAACAGCTGGTCAAGCGCGACTTTACGAAAAAATATAAACGCACGATTCTGGGTATGGGGTGGAGCATTCTATCGCCTCTGTTCAATCTGCTTATCATGTGGATGGTCTTCAACAAGATGCTGGGCAGTAATGTGAACCACTATGTGATCTATCTCTTCTCCGGGCAGCTTGTTTACTCCTTTTTCTCTGACGCCACGAGTTTTGGTATGACATCGCTGGTGAGCAACGCCAATATTTTTACTAAGGTCAACACGCCGAAGTATCTGTTCCTGTTTTCGCAGAACATCTCCTCCCTGATTAATTTCGGACTTACACTGTTGATGTATTTCGTGTTTGTCGCTATCGAAGGTCTTGCGTTCACCTGGAAGTTTATTTTGCTGCTGTACCCGATCATCTGCCTCGTGATTCTGAATCTGGGGTTTGGACTGATCCTGTCGGCGCTCTATGTTTTTTTCCGGGATATGCAGTATCTGTGGGGGATCATGATTCAGATCATTATGTGGCTGTCGGCTATTTTCTACTCGATCAGCAGTTTCAGCATAAAGGTTCAGAATTTGTTTTTGCTCAACCCGCTTTACCTGGTTATTCGTTATTTCCGCAAAATTGTGATTGAGAGCACGATCCCTTCACCGATGTTTCACCTCGTTCTTCTGGCAGACGCCGTGCTCGTGTTCGGCTTCGGCGCGTGGATGTACAAGCGCTACAACACGGAGTTTTTGTATTATGTCTGAAGGGAGCCGGGTATGGAGAGAATATTGAAGGTTGAGAATGTCAGCATCGGCTACAAGATCGGCGACTTTCGAGATACCGGCCTGAAAGAGTGGATCATTCGCCGTCTGACGCACAACTATCATGTCGAGGTTTTTCAAGCCGTGCAGGATGTCAGCTTTGAGCTGAACAAGGGTGAGATGCTGGGCATTGTCGGCAGCAACGGCGCGGGTAAATCCACACTGTTGAAGGCGGTATCCGGCATCATGTCCCCCACATCCGGAACGATCAGACGAAACGGGAACGTGGCGGCTCTGCTGGAGCTTTCATCAGGCTTTGACGGAGATCTGACCGTAAAGGAAAACGCCTATCTCCGCGGGGCAATGCTGGGTTATACCGAGCGCTTTATGGATGAAAAGATTGACGAGATCATCGGCTATGCGGAACTGAGAGCCTTTACGGACAGACCCTTTAAGCAATTGTCCACCGGGATGCAGTCTCGTCTGGCCTTTGCGATCGCCTCGCTGGTCGATCCGGATCTTCTGATCCTGGACGAGGTGCTGAGCGTGGGCGACGGGGCTTTTCAGGAGAAAAGCGCGAAGAAAATGCTGGAGATCATCGCAGGCGGGGCGGCTACAATTCTGGTCTCTCATTCGCTTGAGACGATCCGGAATCTGTGCACAAAGGTGCTGTGGCTGGACCACGGCCGACAGGTCGCCTGCGGTACGGATGTGCGGAGCATCTGCGACGCATATGATCATTTTCTGAAAACGGGTACGATAGAATTTGAAGCTGACGGGCATGGAAAGGAAGCACGGCAACAGGAACAGGAGAATCTGCCGGAAAAAAGCTGTTGATCCCCCTGCGGGAGGCAGCTGTACGCCGGGCTCCCGGATACCGGCACGCTCTGTGTCCTTTAAAAGACAGCGCAGCTGCCGGAGCATTGCTCACCGTCCTGGGCCGGGCGGGCAATAGCCGCTGAATTTGATATGGGGTTGGAATAAACCTGTGATTGTTACCCGGATACCCTTCCGCATACCATTTTTCGGCGAAGTGTGAGAGTATGGAGCAGGCAAATCCAACGGACAGGCGATGAACTGCGCTGTGTCTTCGAATGCCTGCAGCGGCAACCCCCTTGCCACCGTAAAAAGCACCCGGAATTGATGATGATATGATCCTCCTAAAGTAGACAAGGTAAAAAACCAAAATCTACTTTAGGAGGATTTTTATGGCTAAACGGAAGCATCCACCGGAATGGATACTGGAACGAATCGAAGAGTATCTGGCGGGTAAAGGCTCATACCGGAAAATTGCAGTTGCCAATGGAATTTCGGACAAAATACTCAAAGATTGGGTACACAAATATAAGGAGCAAGGCGCCGAAGCTTTTGCCACTGGGCAGAGCAACAAGAGGTACAGCAAAGAATTTAAGACGCAATGTGTAGAGGCAGTGATTCGAGGGGAAGGCAGTGTTGACGATATTGTAGCGAAAAACAACATCTCAGGCAGGGAGGTTCTCAGAAGTTGGATAAAGTTGTATAATGCCAATATGGAACTCAAGGACTATGATCCGAAACGGGAGGTCTATATGGCAGACGCAAAAAGGAAAACCACTCTGGAAGAACGTAAAAAGATTGTCGAGTACTGCATTTCTCATGGAAGGGATTACAAGAACACTGCAGCACTCTATGACGTATCCTACAGTCAGGTATACACCTGGGTAAAGAAATATGCTACAGACGGTGAAGCCGGCCTTGCTGACCGTCGGGGACATCATAAGAGCGATGAAGAAGTGGACGAACTCGAGCGTTTACGTAGGGAAAACCTGCGCCTGAAGCGGCAGCTTGAAGAAAGGGATATGTTGGTTGAGCTGTTAAAAAAAGTGAGAGAATTCGAAGGGAGGTGAATCTCGGTAAGCTGAGATACGCCTCAAAATACCTGGCGAT
>JAIKVS010000061.1 GCA_024685535.1 Oscillospiraceae bacterium
TATTACCCGCGAGCTGAACCAGATGGGCTACAAGGGACCTCTGAGCGTGGAATGGGAAGACAGCGGTATGGAGAGAGTCCACGGCGCAACCGAATCCTACGAAGTTGTTCGCAGGATGAACTTCGACAAGTCTGATGTAGCTTTCGACGCTGCTCTCGCTAACGACTGATTTCCCGGAGAGATAATAATGTCTGAAAATTATCTTATCGGTATAGACGTCGGCACTTCCGGATGCAAGATAATCGCTGTTGACGAAGGCAGAGTCGTTGCCTCCGAGACTGTCGCCTATCCCCTTTCAAGGCCTAGGGCCGGCTGGAGCGAACAGAATCCCGCTGACTGGTGGGAAGGTGTATGCAAAGGCCTTAAAGCAGTCACAAATGGTATAGCAGACAAGATTGCCGGAGTTTCCATGTCCGGACAGATGCACGGAATGGTTGCTCTTGACAAAGACCTGAACGTAATCCGTCCCGCTATTCTCTGGAATGACCAGCGCACTGAGAAGCAATGCGATGAGATCACAGAGGCAGCAGGCGGACTTGACGGGCTTCTCGGCTATACCAACAACATGATGCTCACCGGTTATACCGGCGGTAAGATCCTGTGGGTAAAAGAGAACGAACCCGAGAATTATGCCAAGATCTGCAAGATCATCAACCCGAAGGATTATATCGTACTCAAGCTCACCGGTAATCTTATCACTGACGTTTCCGACGCTTCCGGCACCGGTTTATTTGATGTTGAAAAAAGAGCATGGGCATACGAGTTGATGGACAAGGTAGGTATTGACCGCTCTTTCTTCGCAGACCTGCTTGAATCAACCGACAAAGCTGGCGTGATTACACCCGAAGCTGAGGCACTCACCGGGATTCCCGCAGGTGTTTCTGTCTTTGCCGGAGGCGGTGACGCAGTTATCTCGACGATTGCCATGGGTCTGACCGACCAGAGCAAAATTGGCGTAACGGTCGGCACATCCGGTGTCGTGGCCATGAGCCTTCCCGGTTACGGTTTCAATCAGGGCGGTCTTCTTCAGATGTTCTGCGGAAATCTCCCCGGCAGCTATGTTGCTTTCGGCTGTACACTTTCTGCTGCCGGTTCTTATCAGTGGCTACATGACGCTCTGTTCCCGGACTACAAGTTCAGCGAGTTGAATGACCTTGCCGAAGCGGTGCCCTGCGGCTGCGATGGACTGATTTTCCTGCCATATCTGACCGGCGAGCGCTGCCCTCTGTTCGATTCATCCGCAACCGGTAGCTTTACAGGAATTTCCAACATCATGGGCAAGGGTCATTTTGCAAGAGCCGTTATGGAGGGCGTTGCATTCTCACTCAAGCAGGTATATGACCTTATTCAGGAAGTCAAGCCTGTCAAGCCGAACTATATGGTAGTTTCAGGCGGCGGTGCGAAGGGGCACATCTGGCGTCAGATCCTTGCAGATATTTTTGAAATGCCGGTTGTTACCGCGTTTGGCAGCGCCGAGGGCGGTGCATATGGTGCAGCCCTCATCGCCGGAATCGGATGCGGACTCTGGGATGCGAAGGAAGCCGGAGAACTCTGCGCAGTTGAGACCGTTATGGAACCCATCCCCGAGCATTTTGAAATCTACAGAGCTGTTGCCGCAAAATACAAGAGGCTCTATGGATCTATAAAATCAGCAGACTAAAATATTATATTACAGGAGAAAAACATGAGCTATTTTGAGAATGTCCCCCAGGTAAAGTATGAAGGCAAAAACAGCAAAAACCCCTTTGCTTTCAAATTCTACAACCCCGAAGAAGTCATCCTCGGCAAAAAGATGAAGGATCATCTCCGTTTTGCAATGGCATACTGGCACACCATCAACGCTGACGGCACCGATCCTTTCGGCTCCGGAACTCTCGACCGCACCTACGGCAAACCCGATACGATGGAAAGAGCATATGCAAAAGCAGATGCCGCTTTCGATCTCATGACCAAGCTTGGTATAGAGTATTTCTGCTTCCATGATGTCGACATCGCGCCGCAGGGCAACAGCCTCGAAGAGTTTAAAAAGAATCTCTCCGACATCACCGATTACATCAAGAAAAAAATGGATGCCACCGGCATCAAGCTGCTGTGGGGCACAGCCAATGTATTCAGCAATCCCCGCTACATGAGCGGCGCAGGCACCTCTCCAAATGTTGATTCCTTCGTATGCGCTGCAGCCCAGATCAAGAATGCCATCGATGCAACCATCAAGCTCGGCGGACAGGGCTACGTTTTCTGGGGCGGACGTGAAGGCTATGACACTCTGCTCAACACTGATATGGACTTTGAGCTCAAGAATCTTGCCCGCCTGCTCACCATGGCCCGTAACTATGCCCGCTCCAAAGGCTTCAAGGGCGTATTCTACATTGAGCCCAAGCCCAAAGAGCCCACCAAGCACCAGTATGACTTCGACGCGGCCACCGCTATCGGTTTCCTGAGAGCCAACGGCCTCGCCGATGACTTCAGAATGAACATCGAAAACAACCATGCCACTCTTGCAATGCACACATTCCAGCATGAGCTCAGAACCAGCGCCATTAACGGTATGTTCGGCTCTGTCGACGCAAACCAGGGCGACGATATGCTCGGATGGGATACCGACATGTTCCCTTCCAACGTATATGACTGCACCATGGCGATGTATGAAGTCATCAAAGCCGGCGGCTTTACCACAGGCGGTCTCAACTTCGACTCCAAGGTTCGCCGTCAGTCCTATACACCGGAGGATATAGCCTACGCTCATATCCTTGGCATGGACAGCTTCGCTCTTGGTCTTCGTGCAGCAGCAGCTCTCATTGAGGACGGCCGCATCGACAAATTCGTTGAGGAAAGATACTCCAGCTGGAAGAGCGTTCTCGGCGAGCAGATCCTTGCTGACAAGTGCACTCTCGATCAGCTCGAAGCAGTTGCCGGGGACTGCTGGGATACCAAAGTTCCCTCCGGCCGCGAAGAGTATCTGCAGGAGATCATCAATTCCGTTCTCTTCAACCTCTGATCTGCTGGTTTTTCTGAGCATTTACTGCCCAGAAGTATAATTCCAAAGATCCGGACTTTTTCCGGATCTTTGGAGTGTTTTAATATTTTAATAGGAGTTACCTGATGAAAACTGCTTTAAGCTTTGAGCTTGTAAATATGTATTCCAGCCTTGCTGACAATATGTATCTGAACTACAAGTGGTATTGGGAGAATCTTACCGACTGGACAGCCGCCACCGGATTTGACTCCATATCCCTTACCCTTGTACCCAACCAGTTCAACGTCGGCAGAGGCGGCGCTCCCCGCTGCACTCTCGCAATAAACACCAAATACGGTTCCGCACAGGGTTATCTCAATTTCCTGAATGACCGCGGGATCAAGAATGTCAGCTCATTCAACATCTCCGCCCAGGCAGTGCTCGCAGACATGTTCGAGAGCGGCTCAAAATTCGAAGATCTTTTCAAGATTCTCTATGAGCATGCAGATGACGCTTCTGACGAGCTTGCCGGTCTTGACGGCACGTTCCTGAATGTCTCCCCCACTCCAGCCATCGGAGCTCTCAAGGCTAACATAGGCGATACGCCTGAGGCATTTGCAGCTTTTGCCGACCAGGCCGCTGACTGCATCAACAAAATCGGCGAAATGACAGCCAAGAAAGGTATCCGCACATGTGTTACAAATGAATTCTGGACACTTGCACGCGGTAATTATATAGACAAGTTCTTTGAAAAGCTCAACAAAGAGTTCGTAGGCTATACAGCCAGCACGGCGATGCTCAAGATTGCCGGTGTCGATCCTCTTGAGAAGATCGGTCAGTATTTTGATAACCTCGGCTGCGTATTTCTTAACGACACATCATATGTTGACACAGTGGACACTTATGCCAGCACCACTCCCGAGTATCCTCAAACCGGCGAACAGCAGCGTCTCTACAGAGATCTCGGTCTCGGCTCCATAGACTTTGCTGCAGTCTATAAACTCCTCAAGGATAAAAACTTTGACGGATACGTAGTTCTTGAACCCAGATATACCACCAATGTCCCGCGTGCAGTGCTTCGCACACGCACATTCTGGACAAAGCTCACCAAGGAGGTTTGATATATAATGAATACGAGTGAAAGAAATATCAACTATTCCTACATGATGAATCAGTGGGGCAACATCAATTTTAAAAAGGTCACCAACTTCAATGAGTGGTTCATGGGTGACTTTGATGATTCCTACTACTTCCAGGACTGGGACAAGATCCTCCGCTACCATGCCGGCGCTGGCTTCAAGGGCATTGAGATCATGATATTCACCGTGCCCACAATGCTGAACTGCTTTGGAAGCATGAAGAATTTCAAGGAGTTTGCAAACGAGCGCGGCATCGAAAAGATATCCGGTATGTTCAGCCATCATATCGGTTCAGAAGACAAGCGCAATCACGAGAGGATTTTTGCTCTTGAGCGCCAGGCGATCGATGCACTTGCCGACTGCGATGGTGTTAACCTGATCATACAGCCCTGTGGCCAGTACTACGGCACAGGCCCTCTCAGTGATGAACAGCTCAGAAACGCAGCTGCATGCATGAACGAAGTGGGACGCATGGCTGCAGACAAAGGTCTTGTCGCCTCGATCCACAATGAGTTCTGGTGTGCTGTAAACAAATATGACCACAACAAGTTCATAGATCTGTGCGATCCGAGATATGTTTACTACTGCCTTGATACCGCCCAGGTATCCATCATGGGCATAGATATACTCGAATTCTATAAACAGTATCATGAGCGCGTACAGTACTTCCATGTTAAGGACACCACCAAGAAAGCAGCTACTGATGCTGAACGTTTCCAGGCAGGCGCCGAATCCGCGGACGATGGCACCCGCTGGTTCTGGGAACCGGGCGGCGGTTTTGTTGACTTCCCGGGTCTGTGGAAGCTTATGAAACAGTATGGCCACAAGGGCTGGGTCGGAATCGAATCAGACGGCACCCCCAATCCCCTTGCCACAATGCTTCTCACCAAGAACTATATAGACACTGTACTTGATCCTATCTACTGCTGATATTGTATAAGAAAAAAGAAGCGGGACCTTACCGGTCCCGCTTCTTTTTAATCTTTATAAAACGCTTAATCTTCAAAGCCGGTCCATGCAGGAACACCGGCATATTTTTTAAGTTCTTCCTCTCCGTCTAATACGCGGATGGCTCCTGCTGCCATGGCTTCCATTTCAAATTCTCCGGGATACGCAAACACAGGTGCTATCCAGCCGCAATGCTCGTTTATATATGCAACGAGGTCCTTATTATGGACAAGACCGCCACCGAGCAGGATACCATCGACCTTACCGCAAAGCACTGCTGCCATTTCGCCGATATACTTGGCGGTCTGATAAAGGAACGCGTTCCATGTGCGTTCTGCTTCCTTATCGCCGTTCTTTGCTCTTTCGGTCAGTTCGCGGCCATCCGCAGTCCCGCAGAGGCTGAGAAAACCTCCGGTCTTCATCATCATAGCTCTCAGTGCCTTAACATCTGCCCCGCCTGCGAGATAATCCAGTATACCTACCACTGGAACCGTGCCGCAGCGTGTCGGAGCCATCGGGCCGTCTCCGCCGACGATATCGTTTCCGTCGATCATTTTTCCATTGCAGTGAGCGGATACGGAAACACCACCTCCAAGATGGCAGACTATGAAGTTGCAGTCCTCATATTTCTTTCCTAAGCTGTGCGCATGTCGGATAGCTGTTTCTTTAAGATTCAGAGCATGCAGATGGGATGTGCGGTAGACCCCCTTGATTCCGGTCATTCGTGCCAGATCGCAGAATTCATCTGTATCCGGAGGATTTACAACGAAACCGGGTTTTCCATATTTTACAGCAAGCGCATGTGCAATCTGGGGACCCAGACATGCAGGATGAACAACCCCGTTAAAGCATGTCCTTGCGTGTTCAAGTACGACTTCATCAAGGTCATATGTGCCGCCTTCCATGGAAAGGAGGCCGCCTCCTCTACCGACAAAGCCGTCGACATCGTCAAGGGTGAATCCCGCAGCAGCAAGCTCATTCATAATGATCTGTGTGCGGTATTCATACTGTTCGGAAATATCCTTAAACTGCTTGAGTTCATCGGCGCTATGTGAAATATTCTTGCTGAACAGACATT
>JAIKVS010000114.1 GCA_024685535.1 Oscillospiraceae bacterium
TATGATGAGAGGTATTGAATATGAGACGCATGGTTGGAACTTCGTCAAGAGGCATTCGTGCTCCTATAATCCGCAGCGGCGATGATATTGCAAAGATCGTAACAGACTGTGTTTTTGAAGCTGAAGAAAACGGCGAACTGGTAATCAGAGACAGAGATGTCATAGCAATGACCGAAGCTATAGTTGCCCGCGCACAGGGGAATTATGCAAGTGTTGAAGATATCGCTGCCGATGTTAAAGCAAAACTCGGCGGAGAGCATATCGGAGTTATTTTCCCGATACTCAGCCGCAACCGTTTTGCGATCTGCCTCAGGGGTATAGCAAAAGGTGCAAAGAAGATAACACTTATGCTTTCGTATCCTTCCGATGAAGTCGGCAACCACCTCTTCGATATCGACCTGCTTGATGAAAAAGGTGTGGATCCATACAGAGATGTTCTTACCCTTGAAAAATACCGTGAGCTTTTCGGCTATGTTAAGCACAGATTCACCGGCATGGATTATGTAGAATACTATATGCAGCTTATCAGAGAGAGCGGGGCTGAAGTTGAGGTCATCTTTGCAAATGACTGCAGGGCGATCCTTGATTACACACCGAACATCCTTTGCTGCGATATACATACACGCGCAAGAACTAAACGTCTGCTGAAGACCGCCGGTGCACAAAAGGTATTTGGACTTGATGAGATTATGACGGCATCTGTAAACGGCAGTGGCTATAATGAAAAATACGGACTTCTCGGCAGCAATAAGGCTACGGAGGAGAGCGTAAAGCTTTTCCCGAGAGATTGCCAGGGGCTTGTGGAACATATTCAGAGCATTGTGCTCGAGAAGACCGGAAAACATGTTGAAGTAATGGTATACGGTGACGGAGCATTTAAAGATCCGGTAGGTAAGATATGGGAACTTGCTGATCCCGTTGTTTCTCCTGCATATACAACCGGTCTGGACGGCACACCCAGTGAGCTTAAGCTGAAGTATCTTGCAGATAATGATTTTGCCGATCTTTCGGGAGAAGAGCTCCGCAGTGCCATAAAGCAGGAGATAAGGAAAAAGGATTCAGATCTTGTGGGGAAGATGGTCTCTGAAGGTACGACGCCACGTCAGCTGACGGATCTGATCGGATCGCTCTGTGACCTTACTTCTGGCAGCGGCGATAAGGGAACGCCTATTGTTTATATCCAGGGTTACTTTGATAACTACACTACAGAATAATAAAGTTTAAAATAATAAGTCAAACCGCAGCTGCACAGACTGCAGCTGCGGTTTTTAACTGGTCGAAATCAGACTGTTTTGATTATGGATCTTAAATCATTTATCGGGAGCAGAAAGTTCTACAGAAAAATGTTTTCTGTGATGATCCCGGTGCTCATCCAAAACGTTATAACGAATTTTGTAAATCTGCTGGACAATATTATGGTGGGGCAGGTTGGGACTGAACCTATGTCCGGCGTGGCAATAGTTAATCAGCTTTTCTTTGTTTTCAGCCTGTGTATGTTTGCATCAGTTGCAGCGGCAGGCATATTTACAGCGCAGTATTATGGTAAAGGCGATATCGAAGGTGTTAGGGCTACGATGAGATTTAAGATGTGGGCTGCAGCACTGATTGCGCTCATCGCTTTTGCGGTGCTTTTGATATTCAACGAAAAGCTTATATCCCTGTTCCTTCATGAAGGCGAAGAAGACCTGAATCTTCAGGCTGCTTTTTCATATGCAAAAGACTATCTCGGCATTATGTATCTGCAGATAATACCCTTTGCGGTGATACAGGTTTATGCGAGCACGTTACGTGATACAGGCAAGACCATGCTTCCGATGAAGGCAGGCATTGCAGCAGTTCTGATAAACCTTGTATTTAACTATATCTTCATTTTCGGCAAGTTGGGATTACCGGCTATGGGAGTTAAAGGAGCTGCGATCGCAACAGTGATTGCCAGACTGTCAGAATGTGCGATCGTTGTGCTCAGAACTCATATGAGTAGGGCAGAACTGCCGTTTGTGAGCCAGCTTTATTTTACACTCAAAGTTCCGGGAACACTTGCCCGTGATATAACAAAAATGGGCATGCCGCTTTTGATGAACGAGCTTCTTTGGTCAAGCGGCATGACGATCCTGAACCAGTGTTATTCTATGCGCGGACTTGAAGTCGTCTCGGCAACCAATATTGCTTCCACAATAACCAATCTGTTTTTCTGCGCAGTATTGTCTATGGGTTCAACAGTTTCGATATTGGTTGGTCAGAGACTGGGAGCAGGTGAACTGGAGCAGGCTGTGGACGATGACCGGAAGCTGATAGCATTCGCCGTGGTGATGTGCACAGCAGTAGGCTGCCTGATGATGCTTCTGGCGCCACAGATACCGAAAGCATATAATACTTCAGACTCGGTAAAAACAATAGCCTCCCAAATGATCATGGTGTCGGCATGCCTGATGCCTTTTACGGCATATACCAGTACTTGCTATTTTACCCTGAGATCCGGCGGAAAAACGATCATTACCTTCCTTTTTGACAGTGTATATGTCTGGGTGCTGTGCATCCCTGTGGCTTTTATCCTTTCAAGATTTACGGAAATGAAGATAATTCCAATGTACTGCATTGTTCAGTCACTTGAGCTTATCAAGTGCATAATAGGCTATCTCTTTCTTAGAAGCAGAAAATGGGTAAACAACCTTGTCGCATAAAAAACAGGGAGTCTGTTCAAATGAACAGACTCCCTGTTTTTTCAAAAATATCAGGTCTTTTCTGCGAGGAGCTTCAGTATCTGTACGGCATTGCTCGCTGCGCCTTTCCTAATCTGGTCACCGCAGCACCATAGAGTGATCCCGTTTTCATCTGTCAGGTCCTGACGTATCCTGCCAACCCACACAAGATCCTGATCTGTGGTGTCAAGCGGGGTGGGGTAGCATCTTCCTTCGTAGTCTTCTATAAGTTTGCATCCCGGAAATGCAGCAACAGCTTTCTTCGCACTTTCAATATCGATCTTCTTTTCAGTGCGGAGCGTAACAGCGATGGAATGTGAGCGCATCACAGGAACGCGGACACAGGTGCAGTTGACTTTCAATTCGGGATCATGGAGGATCTTTCTTCCTTCATTCTGCATCTTCATTTCTTCTTTGCTGTAATCATTGCCGTAAGGAGCGTCTATAAACGGAATGACGTTCAGGGCGATCTGTGTGGCAAATGTTTTTACTTCCGGCTTCTCTCCGGCTGCCAGTGCGTTCATCTGGCTGTTAAGTTCAGCGATGCCTGCCTGCCCTGCTCCCGATACTGCCTGATATGTGCAGACTACCATTTTTTCGATCCTTGATAGTTTTTCTATTCCGGCTACTGCCATGAGGGCTATGATGGTGCAGCAGTTGGGATTGGCGATTATACCGGAGTTTTCAAAGGCATCTGCACCGTTCACTTCTGGAACTACGAGAGGTACTTCTGGATCCAGACGAAATGCGGAGCTGTTGTCAATGTATACTGCGCCGCTTGCCTTTATTGCCGGCGCAAAGCGTTTGGACATGTCACCCTCGACTGCGCCGAGCACAAAGTCCATACCTTTGAAGCATTCGTCCGTTGCTTCCTGTATCTCGACCTCTTCTCCCTTGAAAATGATTTTTTTGCCGGCGCTTCTGGCGCTACCCAGAGGCAGCAGCTTATTTACGGGGAGATCATATTCGGCGAGCACTTTGAGCATCTCCTGACCTACCGCACCGGTAGCTCCGAGAACTGCGATGTTGAGTTTTTTCATATCTTTTTCTCCTTTGTATTTATCCGGCAAATCCATCATACAGGACACGCACGGCCGTTTCAAAATTATTGTTGTCTACTCCGATTATTATCGAAAGCTCGTCTGAGCCCTGGGCAATAGTCCTGATGTTCACGCCATGACTACCAAGCGCATTGAATATCTCGCCGGATGTTCCCAGCCTTGAAGACATCTTTCTCCCGACGGCAGCCACTAGAGCGATATTGTCCTGCACTTCAATGTCTTCCGCATGACATTCCTTTTTCATGTCGGAAATGATCTCATACAGGTTTTCGCCGAGTGCGGCCGCTGATGCTACGAGGGCAAATGAATCAAGCCCGAGCGTTATATGCTCAACGTTAACATGATACCTGTCGAATACGGACAGTGCTTTTGATAAAGTATGACTGAGATTC
>JAIKVS010000115.1 GCA_024685535.1 Oscillospiraceae bacterium
TATGATGAGAGGTATTGAATATGAGACGCATGGTTGGAACTTCGTCAAGAGGCATTCGTGCTCCTATAATCCGCAGCGGCGATGATATTGCAAAGATCGTAACAGACTGTGTTTTTGAAGCTGAAGAAAACGGCGAACTGGAAATCAGAGACAGAGATGTCATAGCAATGACCGAAGCTATAGTTGCCCGCGCACAGGGAAATTATGCAAGTGTTGACGATATCGCTGCCGATGTTAAAGCAAAACTCGGCGGAGAGCATATCGGCGTTATTTTCCCGATACTCAGCCGCAACCGTTTTGCGATCTGCCTCAGGGGCATAGCAAAAGGTGCAAAGAAGATAACACTTATGCTTTCGTATCCCTCCGATGAAGTCGGTAACCACCTCTTCGATATCGACCTGCTTGATGAAAAAGGTGTGGATCCATACAGAGATGTCCTTACCCTTGAAAAATACCGTGAGCTTTTCGGCTATGTTAAGCACAGATTCACCGGCATGGATTATGTGGAATACTATATGCAGCTTATCAGAGAGAGTGGGGCTGAAGTTGAGGTCATCTTTGCAAATGACTGCAGGGCGATCCTTGATTACACACCGAACGTCCTATGCTGCGATATACATACACGCGCAAGAACTAAACGTCTGCTGAAGGCCGCCGGTGCACAAAAGATATTCGGACTTGATGAGATTATGACGGCATCTGTAAACGGCAGTGGCTATAATGAAAAATACGGACTTCTTGGCAGCAACAAGGCTACGGAGGAGAGCGTAAAACTTTTCCCGAGAGATTGCCAGGGGCTTGTGGAACATATTCAGAGCATTGTGCTTGAGAAGACCGGGAAACATGTTGAAGTAATGGTATATGGTGACGGAGCATTCAAAGATCCGGTAGGTAAGATATGGGAACTTGCTGATCCCGTTGTTTCTCCTGCATATACATCTGGTCTGGACGGTACGCCCAGTGAGCTTAAGCTGAAGTATCTTGCAGATAATGATTTTGCCGATCTGTCGGGAGAAGAGCTCCGCAGTGCCATAAAGCAGGAGATAAGGAAAAAGGATTCAGATCTTGTGGGGAAGATGGTCTCTGAAGGTACGACGCCACGGCAGCTTACCGATCTTATCGGCTCACTCTGCGATCTAACATCCGGCAGTGGAGACAAGGGAACTCCGATAGTTTATATCCAGGGTTACTTTGATAACTATACTGCGGAATAGGAAAGCAAAAACACAACGAAACATACCGCAGCTGCACAAGTCTGCAGCTGCGTTTTTTTCGGGATTTGATAACGTAATGATTTGCTATGGACCTTAAAATGTTTATTGGAGACCGGAAATTCTACAGGAAAATGTTTTCCGTGATGATTCCGGTATTTATACAAAACGTAATAACGAATTTCGTGAACCTGCTGGATAATATCATGGTGGGGCAGGTCGGAACAGAGCCGATGTCAGGCGTGGCGATAGTTAATCAGCTTTTCTTCGTATTCAGTCTGTGCATGTTTGCGGCGGTCGCGGCTGCCGGTATTTTTACTGCTCAGTATTACGGCAAGGGCGATCATGAAGGCGTCCGGGCAACAATGCGCCTGAAGTTCTGGGCGGCGGCCCTGATAGCGGTCATTGCTTTTGCTGCGCTGCTTCTGTTCAATGAAAAGCTGATCTCTCTGTTCCTGCATGAGGGTAAAGAAGACCTGGATCTTCAGGCGGCTTTCTCATATGCGAAAGATTATCTGGGCATCATGTATCTGCAGATCATACCTTTTGCGGTAATACAGGTATATGCCGGAACGCTGCGCGATACCGGAGAGACCATGCTGCCTATGAAAGCGGGGATCGCTGCGGTCCTTATCAATCTGGTATTCAACTATATCTTTATTTTCGGAAAACTCGGATTTCCCGCTATGGGGGTCAAAGGTGCCGCTGTTGCAACCGTGATCGCCAGACTGTCGGAATGTGCCATAGTGGTGATTAGAACGCATGTCAGAAAAGCGGAGCTGTCGTTTGTCAGCCAGCTGTATTCCACGCTCAGGGTCCCGGGCGGGCTTGTCCGTGATGTCACAAAAATGGGAATGCCGCTTCTGATGAACGAGCTTCTTTGGTCAAGCGGCATGACGATCTTGAATCAGTGTTATTCGATGCGCGGACTTGAGGTCGTTTCAGCGACGAACATCGCCTCTACCATAACCAATCTGTTTTTCTGCGCAGTATTGTCTATGGGTTCAACAGTTTCGATATTGGTTGGTCAGAGACTGGGAGCAGGTGAACTGGAGCAGGCTGTGGATGATGACCGGAAACTTATAGCATTTGCCGTGGTAATGTGCTCTGTGGTGGGAGGAGTGATGCTGCTGCTTGCTCCGCAGATACCCAAGGCATATAACACTTCCGATTCGGTCAGGACGCTGGCTGCCCGGCTGATCATGGTGTCGGCGTGCATGATGCCTTTTACGGCGTATACGACCACCTGCTATTTCACCCTGCGTTCCGGAGGGAAAACCATAATAACCTTCCTTTTCGACAGCGTGTATGTTTGGGTCCTGTGCATACCGGCGGCATTTATACTGTCCCGTTTCACGGAAATGAAAATACTACCGATGTATTGTATAGTCCAGTCGTTGGAGTTTATAAAATGTGTGATAGGCTACTTCTTCCTGAAAAGCAGAAAATGGGTCAATAATCTTGTAGCATGAAAAAAACAGCGTGTCCAAAAACAGATTGGACACGCTGTTCTAGGTTTTATAAATCAATCCTTTTCAGCAAAAAGCTTAAGGATCTGCACTGCGTTGCTTGCGGCTCCTTTTCTTATCTGATCACCGCAGCACCAGAGTGTGATGCCGTTTTCATCGGTCAGATCCTGGCGTATCCTGCCGACCCATACAAGATCCTGATCCGTGGTATCGAGCGGAGTGGGGTAGCATCTTCCTTCGTAGTCTTCTATCAGTCTTACTCCCGGGAATGCCGCAACGGCTTTCTTTGCACTTTCAATATCGATCTTCTTTTCAGTGCGGAGCGTAACAGCGATGGAATGTGAGCGCATCACAGGAACGCGTACACAGGTGCAGTTGACTTTCAATTCGGGATCATGGAGGATCTTTCTTCCTTCATTCTGCATCTTCATTTCCTCTTTGCTGTAGTCATTGCCGTAGGGTGCATCGATAAACGGGATCACATTCAGAGCTATTTGAGTGGCAAATGTCTTCACCTCAAGCTTTTCACCGGACGCAAGAGCCTTCATCTGACTATCAAGCTCTGCGATACCGGCCTGCCCTGCTCCCGATACTGCCTGATATGTGCAGACCACCATTTTTTCGATCCTTGATAGTTTTTCTATTCCGGCTACTGCCATGAGGGCTATGATGGTGCAGCAGTTGGGATTGGCGATTATACCGGAGTTTTCAAAGGCATCTGCACCGTTCACTTCAGGAACAACCAGAGGAACATCGGGATCAAGGCGGAAAGCGGAACTGTTGTCAATATATACCGCGCCGCTTGCCTTGATGGCTGGTGCAAAGCGCTTTGACATGTCTCCTTCCACAGCACCGAGGACGAAGTCCATTCCCTTGAAGCATTCGTCTGTTGCTTCCTGTATCTCGACCTCTTCTCCTTTGAATACGATTTTTTTGCCTGCACTTCTTGCGCTTCCGAGAGGCAGGATCTTGTTTATGGGAAGATCATATTCCGCAAGGACTTTCAGCATTTCCTGACCGACCGCACCGGTAGCGCCGAGTACTGCGATGTTGAGTTTTTTCATTTTCATTTTCTCCTTTTTTGTTATCCGGCAAATCCGTCGTACAGAACCCGGACGGCCGTTTCAAAATTTCTGTTGTCCACGCCTATGATGATTGAAAGCTCGTCTGCACCTTGAGCAATGGTCCTGATATTCACTCCGTGCGAACCGAGCGCATTGAATATCTCTCCGGATGTACCAAGCCTTGATGACATTTTCCTTCCTACAGCGGCGACCAGTGCTATGTTGTCCTGGACTTCAATATCTTCTGCATGGCATTCCTTTTTCATGTCGGAGATGATCTCATACAGGTTTTCGCCGAGTGCGGCCGCTGATGCTACGAGGGCAAATGAATCAAGCCCGAGCGTTATATGCTCAACGTTAACATGATACCTGTCGAATACGGACAGTGCTTTTGATAAAGTATGACTGAGATTC
>JAIKVS010000146.1 GCA_024685535.1 Oscillospiraceae bacterium
CAGACATTTCAGCGGTGTATGGCCTGAGGTCAGGGCGTCGCTGAAGATAGGTGTTCCTATGGGGCTCCAGGTATCGATGGTTTCTCTCGGAGTTATCGTTATCGCGAGAGTGCTGAACGGTATGGGATCTTCCGCTGTGGCTGCCTCCTCGGTCGGACTGAGGATACAGAGGCTCATAGAGATGGTGACTGTATCGCTCGGAACCGTCACAGGCACTTATGTCGGCCTGAACTACGGTGCGAGAGATTTTGCAAGAATACGCTCCGGAGTGAAGAAGACCTGGATATTCTGCTTCATCTATCACCTCACGGTGCCTCTCATTGCCCTTTCGCTCAAAACGCCGCTTGTGAGGATCTTCCTTGAGGCTGATGCTGTTGAGGCTATTGGCTATGCGGAACTGCACCTTCGCTGCATCTGTCCCTTCATGTGGATCCTCAGTTTCCTGCACGTTTACCGTGGCGCCGTAACTGGTCTGGGCATGGGATTTGCTTCATTCCTGGGCGGGGTGGCAGAGCTGATAATGAGAGTGACATTCTCGCTTTTCCTTGCGCCTGTTATAGGTTATGCAGCGCTTGCTCTGACCGGTCCCGCCGCATGGTTCCCGTGCGCTGTAATGATGGTCGCACTGTTTTATATAAGGATGAAAAAGATAGAAAGAGGCTTCCTGCAGGAGGTTTCCGGCAGCTTGTGAAACTTAACTAAACAGATCACTGTTTAACTGAGATTAGCTGTTCAAAAACAGAGTCAAATCGATTGACATTCCGATGCCAAAATGGTATAAATATTTTTAGTATTTTGTACCCTGCGAAGGCTGTTGCAGTAACAGCTGAAAACGCAGGAAACAGGATCGGATAAAACGGTTTATGCCGCTTTACAATATTTAAAACTGGAGGAAAAGAAATGAAAAAATCCCTGGCAATCATCCTCGCACTCGTTATGATCGCAGCAGTTTTCGCAGGCTGCGGTCAGACCGCTGCACCTGCTGCACCTGCCGCTGCACCTGCCGACAACGCACCTGCTGCAGCACCTGCTGACGCAGCACCCGCAGCTGCCCCTGTAAAGCTCGCAGTTCTGGTTCCTAATGCCGACCACGGCTGGACCGGAGCTGTCAGCAGCTATGCTCAGGAGCACGCAAAGAAACTCACCGATGAAGGCAAGTACACCGTCACTGTTATCACCTCCACCGATGCAGCCAACCAGATCCAGCAGGTAGAAGACCTCATCGAGAACAAGACAGCTACCCATGTTGTCATTCTCCCGCAGGACAACACCCTCGAAGCAACCATGAAGAAGCTTGCCGCCAGCGGCATCCCCTTCACCATGTTTGACCGTGTTATCGACTCTGTTGCCGGTGACGCAGTTGCAGCCGTCAAGGGCGACAACAACGGAATCGGTGCCGAGACCGCAAAGCGCTTCATTGCAAACGGCATGAAGCCCGGCGACAAGATCCTCATCATCCCCGGCGACAACTCCTCTGTTCCCACCATGCGTAACGACGGCTTCTTCGGCGTTCTGAAAGAGAACGGCTGGTCCGATGATCAGATCAAGGCCATCGAGTCCACCGACTACACCGGCTGGAGCCGCTCCAAGGGCCATGAGCTCTTCGTCAACTGGCTCGATTCCAACACTGTAGACGACATCAAAGCCACCAAGTGGATCTTCACCCACGACGATGAGATCGCCATGGGTATCCTCGAGGCTCTGAAGTCTGATGAGATCAGTGCTGAGAAGAAAGATGCCTTCTATGCTGCAGGCGTAAATCTCGGAACCTCCTCCGGACTCAACGAGATCTACTCCGTCCTGAAGGGAATCCATCAGAAGGATTACAGCGCAGAAGTTGCCGGCCTTGCCGACCTCTTTTCCGTCACCTATGACCCCGCAATGATCAAGGACGCCATCAATGATATGGTCGACTTCATCGAAGGCAAAGAAGTTCCCAAGGATCACGTTATCCCTGTATCTGTTGTTGATGCAAGCAACGTTGATCAGTTCCAGGGCTTCGGCGATCCCGTTTCCAAGTAATTAATAAACCGCTTAGATCTTAAATTCGCGGGCACTTACTACAGTGCCCGCGAATACTTGATAAAAATGGAAGGAGAACCGTCATGGAACTGCTTAAGATGACGGACATTAGCAAATCGTTCTCCGGTGTAACCGTTCTATCCCACGTGGATTTCAGTGTGGAAAAAGGCGAGGTGCATGCTCTGCTCGGTGAAAACGGAGCAGGGAAGTCCACGCTTATGAATATTCTTGCCGGCGTATATCAGCGCGACTCCGGACAGATCGTTTTTGACGGAGAGAACATGCATGATATCTCCGTTCAGAGATCAGAGCAGGCAGGTATCGCATTCGTGCATCAGGAACTGAACCTTTTCAATGACCTTAAGGTATATGAGAATATGTTCCTGAGAAAAGAGATTCTCACAAAGCTGCATACCCTGAACAAGGGAGCGATGATAGCCAGAGCGAATGAACTCTTCGAGTCGCTGGGTGTGGATATCGACCCGAATGTGCTTGTATCGGAGCTCGAAACAAGCAAAAAGCAGCTGCTTGAGATCGCAAAAGCCATTTTCGCTAATGCAAAGCTTGTTATTCTCGACGAGCCTACGACCTCGCTGAACAACAACGAGATCGATCATCTTTTCAGCATAGTCCGCAGGCTCAAGGAGCAGGGGAAATCATTCATTTTCATTTCCCACAAGATGAACGAGATATTTACCATTGCGGATACATATACTGTGCTTCGCAACGGATGTTTTATAAATGCAGGCAACATCGCAGACACTACGCCTGAAGAAGTCACAAAGATGATGGTCGGTAACAGCTATTCATCCGAAGGCGTTTATCAGAAGCGCGAACTGGGCGAAGTTGTGCTGTCTCTGGAACACGCAAGCGGCCAGGGCTTTGAGGATGTAAACCTGCAGGTCAGAAAGGGCGAGATCCTTGGTTTGACAGGACTTAAGGGCGCAGGCGTCAGCCAGACCATGCAGACCATCTTCGGCGCGAGACCGCTGCTTTCCGGAAAGATCCTTATCAGGGGCAAGGAGATAAAACACGAAAATATCCACCATGCCATGAAGGAAAAAGTCGGAATGATCCCCTCAAACAGGAAGGAAAACTCCGTTATCCCGGATTTCAATCTGCTTGAAAACAACTATATCTCCGAGCATACTCTCAGCTTCGGCAAACAGTATATAAACAAAAAGAAAGAGCTGGAGATATTCGATAAGCATAAACAGGCTCTTAACATCAAAGCAAACAGTCCTGAAGATATGATACTCTCCCTATCCGGCGGCAACCAGCAGAAGGTGATCCTCGCCAGATGGCTGACCACCGAAGCGGACATACTTCTGCTCGATAACCCCACACAGGGTATAGACGTGGGAGCCAAGGCTGAGATATACAGGCTCATCATGGAGCTTGCCGAACAGGGGAAGACCATTCTCGTCAACACGCTCGAGATCCCCGAGATACAGAAGATAGCCGACCGCTGCGCTGTTTTCTATCACGGTCATATTCAGACCATTCTCCCGCGTGAGGAGATCAATGAGGAACTCGTAATGCTTTATGCCACAAATGTCAAACAGGCTACGGAGGTTAAAAATGGATAATAAGACCGTGAAAACGAAAAAATCCTTAGGCAGTGTAATCAGCAGCTACAGCTTTGTTCTTATAGCCCTGGGCATTTTTATCGTATATCTTATAGTTAACGGCGGAGCCACTACCTGGAGCGGCGTTATGAATATCTTCAGGCACTCGACCATAGTCGGCATAATTGCCTTCGGTATGGGTCTTGCGATCATTACCGGCGGTATCGATCTGTCTGTTGGTTCTACGCTTTGCCTTGTATCCAGCTTTTCGGTGGTGATATTCAATGCCACCAACAGCATCCTGCTTACATTCCTTTTCGCACTTGCTGCCGGCGCTGTATGCGGAGGAATAAACGGAGTGCTCATAGGTCTTGCAAAGATGCCCGCTTTCATAGTAACTCTTGCCACGATGCTGATATACAGGTCTATAGCCCAGTATTATCTGCGTACGACAGGCGTTTCAATTTATAATATGAACGGTACGCTCTCAAAGTATGATGCTTTTTACGGATTCGGACAGACAAAGATATTAACTGTCCCTGCCGTTGCAATAGTGCTTATCCTGGTTACTGTGCTGATGGTATTTATTGCTACAAATACCAAGTTCGGCAAAACGGTTTACGCCGTCGGCAGCAACGAGCGTGCTGCACTTCTAGCAGGTGTTCATGTTGATCTGACCAGAGTTCTTGTATATGTTATCTGCGGTCTCCTCTGCGGCCTGAGCGCATTTCTCTGGATGGCGATGAACGGCTCAGTTGACCCTGCCACTCTCGGAAAGAGCAATGAGATGTACGCCATTGCGGCTGTCGTAATAGGCGGAATTAGCATGGCGGGCGGCAAAGGTAAGCTTCTTGGAGTTTTGTTCGGCGCCATGAGCTATACGATAATAGATAAGATCATAGCTTCACTCAGAGTGGATGCACTGATCAACGACACCATCAAGGGAACTATACTTCTCCTTGCTGTGTTCATACAGATAATGCTCCCGCTCCTGCGTTCAAGAGCAAAAGCAAAATGAAAAGCGAAAACCTTTCCGGAGCAAAGAAGCTGCTCATAATCCTGTGCTTTCTGATGTATCTGTTCTACGGACTCTACTTCGGAGGCTTCGGAGCTAATTCGGGCAGCATGATGAAGTTTTTCGGAATAGGTGAGTCCCGGCAGGGAATGATCATGACGGTGCAGTCGGTCGGCGGCATCGTCATGGCCGTTTTACTGGGGATTGCCGGAGAACGTATCAACAAGCTGAAAGGTCTTTTATACGGTCTTATAGTTATGGGACTTGCCGGCGTCCTTATCGGAACCATCCCCTCATATTCAGCAGCGGGGACCGGATACGCCACCATGCTCTGTTACTCCGTTTTCGGCGGGATTGGCTATATAACCATAGACCTTCTGATGAACGGGGCTGTGGCGGACGTTTTCAGAGAAAGAAAAACGACTTTTCTCCCTTATGTCCATGCCTTTTTCGGCGCAGGCTCCATGCTTGCCCCGCTTTTTGTATCTTTCCTGGCTGATCCGTCGTCGCCTGCGAGCTTTTCCAGACCGTATATGGTGATTGGCGTCTTTTCGCTGCTGCTTGGAGTTGTCACTTTCTTCGCCGTAAGAAGAGTTACGCCTGAAACGCCGTATGCTGATATGGCTCCGATCCGGGCGAGGGCATCGGCGAATCCCCTGGAGGTATTCAAGGACATAAGGGCATGGCAGTTCTTCCTCTGCTGCTTCCTTTATCTTTGCTTCCAGACGGGTCTTGTGGCCTGGCTGCCAAGATTCTTTGAGGTGAGGCTCGGCGCTCCATATGAAACAGCAAACACTATGCTTACTCTGTATTTCCTCGGAGCTCTGGTCATAAGGCTTATATCTCCGGCAATATACCGCCGGATGCCGGTTAAAAGGTATTATCTCCTGAGTATAGGCGCATCGGTTATAGTATTTGCGGTATTTCTCATCATTCCATCACAGTCACTTATGCTGCGCCGCATCATGCTGGTAGTTACGGGACTTCTCCAGGGCATCGCAGTTCCAAGTCTGCAGCTCCTTGTTACAGATACATTTGCAGACAGGACAGCCTCCGCATCATCGGCAATTGTTCTCGGAGTTTCACTTTCCGCACTGCTCGCTCCTCTTATCATGGGGGCGATCATCGAGTCTGCCGGATATATGGCAGCCATGTGGTTCATAACAGCTGCACTGCTTCTTTCAGCAGTTGTGCTTCTGACAGTGAGGAACAGGCAGACATCCGGTTGATCTGTGATCTTAAAACTGCACCCGCCATTTTTAGAGGCCGGGTGCAGTTTTATATTTGGCACAAAATGCTGACGCGGATTTTGTATAATATTAACAAAACAGCACTGTTAACAGAATGACAATAGTGGAGAAACAGCCAAATAATTATTGACTGCATGGCCTTTAAACATTATAATATCGTTTAGGTGTTGACTGGAAAAGTACGCACAGTCTAAAGCAAGAAAATCAAATCTGGAGGAGAGATTGATACATGAAGAAGAAAGCAAAGAAACTGCTTGTCCTCGTCTGTCTGGGTGGAGTAGGCTATCTTTTTGCAAAGCTGATCAAGACCGATTTCTGCAAAGAGAGGCTTTTCAAGATCCTCGGCGAAGACACCTACCTTGCGATTGAAGACAAGGTCTATCTGCTCGGCGACCTGCTGATGTGGCCAATCGACTTTGTCAGAGCGCTTCTTCCGTGATTTGAGCGGAAAATAATTTGTAAAGGAGTTATTTGATGAATCCAAAATACGAACCTCTATTTACACCGTTCAAGATCGGAGAGGTAGAGATCCCCAACCGCATAGTGCAGTGCTCCATGGGCGGAACCACCCTCTTCGGATGGCTCGAGCCCTCCCATTTCGACCTTGAAGGCGCTGACTTCCTGCTCAAGAGAGCAAAAGACGGAGTCGGCCTCGTTCTCCCCGGCATGCAGGTCATCAGAGATACGATGGGCAGAAAATGGCTCGACTCGAACCGTCAGATGTACCGTGTTCTCAAGCCCTACATGGATGAGTACCACAAGACCGGAAGCAAGCTGTTCATCCAGCTGGCCGGCGGTTTCGGCCGTTCAATGGCAGTTACCCCCTGGATGGCTGCTCTTGCCAGAAACGACCTGCTGAACAAGATCGCAAGCCCCATAGTAGACGTACAGTACGCCTGCGCTTCCGCTTCCGCAACTCCTAACCGCTGGGCTGATAACCTCACATCCCGTCCCTTCACCGTTGAAGAGATCCAGGAGATGGTATGGCACTTCGGCGCCACCGCAAAGAAACTCCGTGAAGCCGGAATAGACGGTGTTGAGATCCATGCCGTTCATGAAGGCTATAACCTCGACCAGTTTGCAATTGCCAATATGAACTTCCGTACCGACCAGTATGGCGGATCCCTCGAGAACCGTCTCCGTTTTGCCACTGAGATCGTTCAGGAGATCCATAAACAGGCCGGTGATGACTTCCCGGTATCTCTTCGTTATTCCGTTCGTTCCTGCACCAAGGGCTGGCGCAAAGGCGCAATGCCCGGTGAGGACTTTGTCGAATTCGGACGTGACATGGCCGAGTCTGAGAAAGCGGTCAAGATCCTTCAAGATGCAGGCTATGCCTTCCTTAACTGCGACAACGGCACCTACGATGCATGGTATTGGGCACATCCGCCTCAGTACATGCCGGACAACTGTAACCTCGAAGATGTTGAGCATATCCGCCAGTTCATAGATATCCCGGTAGCCTGCGCAGGACGTATGGATCCTGTGAAGGCAGCTGAAGAGATCGCAGCCGGACGCCTCGACGCCGTTGCAATTGCCCGTCAGAACCTGGTCGATGAGCACTGGATCACCAAGATCAAAGAAGGCCGTGAAGACGAGATCCGTCCCTGCATCCGCTGCCACAACGGCTGCTTCAACTTCTCCAAGGCAGCCGGCACTGAGAACATGCAGGCACTCGGCGATTCTCTGCATCTTGCACGCTGCGCTCTGAACCCGCCCACCATGCAGCACAATCGATATAAGATCGTTCCCACCAAGAATCCGAAGAAGGTCGCCATAGTCGGCGGCGGTGTCGGCGGTATGGAATCTGCGCTCGTTCTGAAAAAGCGCGGACACAACCCTGTAATCTTTGAGAAGGAAGACAAACTCGGCGGTCTGTTTCTTACAGCCTCCGCAATGACCTTTAAAGAGAACGACAAGCAGCTGCTCAAATGGTATGAAGACGAACTGAAGAGATACGGCATCGAAGTTAGATTCAACAGCGAGATCAAGGATGTAAACGAACTTCTCAAGAGCTTTGATGAAGTTATAGTCGCAACAGGCTCTGTTCCCAGAAACATGCCGCAGATCAAGGGCTTCGACAAGACTCGCTCCTTCCGTGAGCTGCTCCGTGAGCAGTCCGTCAAAGGCGACACTATAGTCTTCCTCGGCGGCGGCCAGTCTTCCTGCGAAGCTGCTTATGACCTTGTCCTTGCCGGAAAGCACCCGATCATCGTCGAGTACGGCAACGACCTCGTAGCAGCTCAGGCGACCTGCCTTGCAAATACCTCCTTCCTCCGCGATGCTATGGAATACCATAAGGTTCCCGTATATCTGCACAGCACCATCACCGAGATCGGCGACGGCTACTGCGTGATCAAGACTCCGGATGACGCATTCAAGCAGGAATGCGATGCCGTTGTTAACGGCGTTGGCTTCGTTCCCGCTCCTCTCGGAGACAAGGGCGCTCATATCCACCGCGTTGGCGACTGCGTTGCAATTGGCAACCTGCGTACCGTTGTATGGCGTGCGTGGGATGTCTGCATGAGGATCTGATGATCTTCTGATATAAGCAGACAGCAACAGCTTAAACTTAAGGCTCCCCCTGTGATGGACAGAGTTTCTCTGTCGCACAGGGGGAGCATCCTTATTCAGGCAGGAATAAACCCGGACAGAAATAAGATCTGTCCGGGTTTATATATTTCGGGTTTAAAATATTTAGAATATGGGAAGAAGATCTGCCAGGATCCCGAACAGGATACCTGAGATATAGAGCATGATCAGCGTTATATATTTTTCTTTGCTGTGCCGGTCCATCCTGAAAAGCACCAGCAGACCAACGCCGGAACCGGTCAGAAGTCCTGCAAGCATTGCGCCGGCGCTCATACTGCCCTGGAGATAGAGCTGTGTGATCACGACGCTTGCCGCACAGTTGGGGATGAGACCGATAAGGCCGGAAAGGAATTGACCGGCCACCGGTCTGTTCAGAATGAAGCGGCCTAAATTGTCCGGACCGACATACTCTATCACAATCGAGAGAGCGAGATTCACCAGCAGCAGGAATCCGGCTATTTTAAGTGTGTGGATCACGGCGGACTTGAATATGCCGTCTTCGCATTTGCAGCCTTCCTGTTCGCACATTTCATGTATGTGCCTCTCACGGGCCAGACCGAACCTGCGGTCAATGACGTCAACTGCCATGCCTGCGATCATAGCCGCAAAGACCTTATATAACAGAACTTTCACAATGAATCCTGCAGGCGCGGCACTGGAAATGAGAATAGGCAGCATTTCATCGGAAGTTGAAAGGAAAACCGCAAGCAGCGTTCCCCTGGTAACAAGTCCGCTGACATAGAGATTTGCCGTTGCTGCGGAAAAGCCGCACTGGGGGATAACACCAAGAGCAGATCCGAGCACAGGACCCAGCTTTCCGGCCTTGTGGACAATTTCCACTGTCTTTTCTTCGGCCTTAGCCTCTATGAACTCTATTATAAGATACGCTGCAAAAAGAAAGGGGATCGTCTTCAGCGTATCGAGCAATGCTTCGAGAATTATGTCAACCAAAACAGAACCTCATAAAATACTAGTATGGAAACGTAAAAACTACTGTAGTATAACCTTGCAACGCGGATTTGTAAACCTGAAACTGAAAAAACTCCTTGTGTTTTTTACATGAGACTATATAATCTTAACAGATAAATCAATTTAACGGACGGAAGTATGTTATGGCTGATACACTATCAATTATAAAAGCTTTGGTCGCCTATGCAGTATCTGCTCAACTGATAACAGAGGAGGACAGGACATTCTGCATAAATGCGCTGCTGGATATAGCACATGCTGTCCCGTCTGAAGACAAAGTTGACATTCCGGAAATGGAGCTGCCCTGGATTCTTGGAAGCCTTGTTGAAGATGCTGTGAAAAGAGGCGTGATAGAGGACGATACAGAGAGCCGCGATATCTTTGATACGAGGCTTATGGCTGCCCTCACGCCCTTCCCGCATGAGGTCAGAGACAGGTTCCGTGAGAAATATGCAGTGAGTCCGCAGGCTGCCACAGAATGGTATTATTCATTTTCCAAAGCGACCAACTATATCCGTACTGACCGAATAAAAAAGGACAGGAAGTGGATATATGAGGGAAAGTACGGAGCGCTCGATATAACAATAAATCTTGCAAAGCCGGAGAAAGATCCGAAGGCAATAGCTAAAGCACGCAAAACCTTGAGCACTAATTATCCTGCGTGCCAGCTGTGCATGGAGAACGAGGGCTATGCCGGGAGGATCGGGCATCCTGCGCGCGGTAACCACAGGCTCATCCCGCTTGAGCTCAACGGTGAGGACTGGTTTCTGCAGTATTCTCCGTATTCATATTACAGTGAGCACTGTATAGCGTTCAACAGCAGGCATATTCCCATGAAAGTGGACAGGGCGGCATTCCGTAAACTGCTGGACTTTGTGACGCTGTTTCCGCACTACTTCATCGGCTCCAACGCTGATCTTCCCATTGTAGGAGGCTCTATACTGAGCCATGATCATTTCCAGGGGGGAAGATATGAATTTGCAATGGCACGGGCAGAAGTTGAAGAGGAATTGAATTTTGAAGGCTATGAGGATGTTCGGGCAGGGATAGTGGCATGGCCGATGTCGGTTATCAGGTTGCGCGGCAAAGAAGCGGACAGGCTGACGGACCTTGCAGATAACATACTTAAAGCCTGGAGGGCATACAGCGATCCCTCCGTCTTTGTATTTGCAGAAACTGACGGAGAGCCGCACAATACGATCACGCCGATAGCCCGAAGAAGAGGCTCTGACTACGAACTTGATCTCGTTCTCCGCAACAATATTACGACAGAAGAGCATCCTCTCGGTCTGTTCCATCCGCATGCGAAGCTGCATCATATAAAGAAAGAGAACATTGGCCTTATCGAGGTCATGGGTCTGGCGGTGCTGCCATCAAGGCTTAAGAACGAGCTGGAGGAAGTGAAGAAGACACTTGTGTCCGGCGAAGAGCCGAAAAGCAGTATTGCATTGCATGCCGAATGGATGAATAAGCTTCGTGAAAAGTATTCATTCACTGAAGATAATGCTGATCAGATAATACAGAATGAGGTGGGCGCCGTTTTCGAAAGGGTGCTGGAGGATGCCGGCGTATTTAAACGGACACCGGAAGGAAAAGAGGCTTTTCTACGATTTACAGCTTCTGTGAGAGCATAAAACAAAAGCAGTACCTTTGAGGTACTGCTTTGTTTTTTATTTTCCTATCTTCATCCCGAAGAGAGTGGGTTTGAAGCCTTCCATGTACAGCTCATATGTTCCGACCTGATATTTCTCCTTGGGATATTTTTCCCCATAGAGCCGGCAAAGTTCGTCTGCAAGGATCTTACCGTTGGGAGAGGCAACATCCATAGCCATCGGATTGAAGAACATGCAGATAAACATCTTGTCGTTTTCTCTGGCAAGCTTTATCTTTCTGTTTCTCCCGGCGGATGCCCAGTCCATTTCAAGCCTTTCCAGAAGCTCTGCCGCCGCAGCCGCGGGATCATCCAGCGCTGCAATTACCGGTTCTCCGGCTTCCTTATATTCATGGAAATGGGGAGAGAACTCCTTCCTTGTAAAATACCTGAGCCAGTCCCTGTATCCTGCAACAAGATCATATAATTCCATCATCAATCCTCATCATCGGAGTCATCGGCCCACATAAGCGCGCACTTGACTGCTTTGTGCCAGCCCTTTAAGAGCTCTTTGCGGCGGTCGTCCTTCATCTTTCTGGTGAACACATGATCAACTGCCCAGTTGCTGCGGATATCGTCAAGACTTGTCCAGTAGCCGGTGGCAAGTCCTGCAAGATAAGCGGCGCCGAGAGCTGTAGTCTCTATGCAGTCAGGACGGATGACGGCGCAGTCATTTATATCGGACTGGAACTGCATCAGAAAATCATTTGCGCATGCTCCGCCGTCTACCTTCAGAGTTGTGATCTCTATTCCGCTATCCTGCTCCATTGCTTTGCAGATATCATATGTCTGGTAGGCAAGGCTCTCAAGAGTGGCTCGGACCAGATGCGAGCGGCTGAAACCGCGGGTGATGCCGGTTATCATACCGCGGCAGCGCTGGCTCCAGTACGGCGCGCCAAGACCGGTGAACGCCGGTACGACATAACCGCCCGCTGAATCATCCACACTTTTAGCAAAGCGCTCGCTGTCACTTGCAAGAGATATGACCTTAAGTTCATCACGGAGCCACTGTATTGCAGCTCCTGCCACGAAAATACTGCCTTCAAGAGCATATTCCACGTGGTCCTCAAAGCCGACGGCTATGGTCGTAACAAGGCCGTTCTTGCTCTCAACCGGTTCTTTTCCCGTATTCATAAGAAGGAAGCAGCCGGTGCCGTATGTATTTTTCATGTCGCCGGGTTTGAAGCAGCACTGTCCGAAAAGAGCGCACTGCTGGTCGCCGGCGGCGCCTGCAATGGGGATGTTCCCGCCGTACAGCTCGAACTCCGTCTTTCCGTAGACGCAGCTGGAGGGCTTTACCTCCGGCAGTATGCAGCGCGGAACATTAAGCATCTCAAGAAGCTCATCATCCCAGCTGAGGGTGTGGATGTTGAAGAGCATTGTACGGCTGGCGTTGGTAACGTCTGTTACGTGTACTCTGCCTGCAGTAAGCTTCCAGATGAGCCAGGTATCGATCGTGCCGAAGAGAAGCCTTCCGGCCTCTGCCTTCTCTCTCGCACCCGGGACATTGTCCAGCAGCCATTTGATCTTGGAACCGGAAAAGTAGGCATCCGGCACGAGGCCAGTTTTGTAACGGATAGTGTCGCTAAGGCCGCGCTTAACAAGATCATCTATAATTCCGGAGGTGCGGCGGCACTGCCAGACTATGGCGTTTGCAATGGGTTCGCCGGTAACCTTATCCCATATAACAGTAGTCTCACGCTGATTGGTTATGCCTATTGCCTCTATATCCTCGGCCTTCACCTGCAGCCTGTCCATTACAGACCGGGAGACTTCCAGAGTAGTATCCCATATTTCCATTGCGTCATGTTCCACCCAGCCCGGTCTGGGATATATCTGGCGGAATTCCTTATGGACCTCGGCGCATATCTTTCCGGATCTGTCGAAAAGTATGCAGCGGGAACTGGTAGTGCCCTGGTCGAGAGACATGATGTATTTCATGACAGTTTCCTTTCATGTGTATATTCAGTATGTTTAATATAATAAGTATACTCGCTAAATGTTACACAGTCAATGAATGAAAAACTGTAGTGTTATTTGTGTAATAATGCTATAATCGTGACAAATACGAAGAAACTGAAAAGGAGAAGATCATAATGCTGATGACCGATCTTATTGCTGCCAAGCGTGACGGCAGAGAGCTTTCCACAGAGGAGATAGAGTTCTTCGTGAACGGATTCACCTCCGGGCAGATCCCTGATTACCAGATGTCTGCAATGTGCATGGCTATACTTTTCAGAGGTATGAACGACAGGGAAATATTGGATCTGACGCTGGCCA
>JAIKVS010000157.1 GCA_024685535.1 Oscillospiraceae bacterium
TCGTAATCCGGCAGATCATCAAAGAAATCGAGCTTTTCTGGGATGTCCGTGAGCACCTCCGTGCGCTGTTGCAGGAGCGCGGCAATCGAAGCGGCATCATAAGCGGGGGTTTTGACGGCCTGCCTTATATAGGGCTCTGCGACTGCCGCAAACTGCTCCGGACTCATTGAGCGGATATATTCGCTGTTAAAATACCTGAGCTTCTCAATGTCGAAAATAGCGGGAGACTTGGAGATGCCTGCCATATCGAAGACCTCTGTGAGCTCCTCAAGAGTGAAAATCTCACGCTCGCTCTTCGGGTTCCAGCCCAGCAGTGCCACGTAGTTCAACACAGCATCTGTCAGATATCCTTGCGCTATCAGATCTTCGTATGATGGGTCCCCATGCCTCTTGGACATTTTGTTGTGAGCATCACGCATGACAGGGGAGCAGTGTACGTATTTCGGGATATCCCAGCCGAAACCCTCATAAAGCAGGTTGTATTTCGGCGCGGACGAAAGGTATTCGCTTCCGCGCACAACATGGGTTATCCCCATCAGATGGTCATCCACAACATTAGCAAAATTGTATGTGGGCAGGCCGTCTCTTTTTATGAGCACCTGGTCATCGAGAGAAGAGTTTTCAACGGTGATGTCACCGAATATCTCATCATGAAAAGTCGTGCTGCCCTCAGATGGGATCTTTTGGCGGATTACATATGGTTCACCCGCTGCAGCTCTCGCGTTGGACTCCTCAGCACTCATATCGCGGCAGGGATCGGCTGCGCGGTCGAACTCTCCGCTGTCTTCCTCGGATTCCGTCTTCTCGCAGAAGCAGCGGTATGCGTAGCCGCGCTGCAGTAGCAGTTCGGCATATTCTTTATATAAAGGTCTGCGCTCAGTCTGAATGTACGGGGCAACGGGACCTCCAACATCCGGACCCTCATCATGGCTGATGTGGCACTCAGCAAGCGTCTTGTATATTACATCGACAGCACCTTCAACGAGCCTTCCCTGATCGGTGTCCTCAATCCTGAGGATAAAGGTGCCGCCTGCATGCCTGGCTATCAGGTATGTATAAAGAGCGGTGCGAAGATTGCCAACATGCATGTAGCCTGTGGGAGAAGGGGCAAATCTGGTGCGTACCTTCCCCTTGGGGATGCGCGCTTCCATTTCTTCGAACCATGTCATATCTTTCATGTATAAGACCTCCGCATTGGGTTAACATAATATTGAATGGTGTCGTCTATGCAGTGTATTCATAGCAGAGCAATCTGTGTTGAAACAGCTCCGTTTTCATAGACCTCCACCTTTGCCCATGTGGGCTCAAAGCCTCTTCCCGCTGTTCCGGGATTGAGCAGTTTTACACTTCCGAAATCCTCATTCAGGGCTTCGTGGGTATGCCCGAACATGGCAATAACGGCTCCGCGCTCCATAGCCGCATAGCCGAGCCTTGAATAATCGCCCCAGTACACGTCATATAAGTGCCCGTGGGTTATGAAGGCTTTGACGGGGCCGAGCGGGATGACATCCTCAGCAGGAGATGAATGTACTATGTCGCAGTTGCCGCATACGTTATAAAGGGCAATGTCAGGAAACTCGCGTCTGATTACCTCGGTATCCCTTTCATAGTCACCGAGATGTATGACCACGTCAGGCCTGTAGCGCCTGATTGCTTCCATCATAAGAGCGGTAGAGGAATGCGTATCGGAAAAGACAGCAGCCTTTAAAACAGGAGTCATAACTGAGGCTTCTCCACAAATCCCAGTTTCTTATATACTTTTCTGAGGGTCTTCCTTGCGGCATAGGAGGCTTTCTGAGCGCCTTCGGTATATATGCTCTGCAGATAAGCTTTGTCTGCCAGGATTCGTTCAGCCTCTTCCCTGATAGGCCTAAGCGTTTCGATAACAGCTTCGCCGACAGCAGGTTTGAATACTCCGTAGCCTTTGCCAGCAAACTCGTTTTCTATCTCTTCGAAACTCTTTCCGGTAACGGATGAATATATGTTCATCAGGTTGGCCACGCCGGGCTTCTCATCGGGAGCGTATCGTACGCAGTTTTCGGTATCTGAGTCGGTTATGGCTCTCTTGAACTTCCTGGCGATATCATCAGGGGAGTCCATTAGGAAAACGCAGCCCTGAGGATCAGATTTAGACATCTTTGACTTGGGATCGCCTAGACCCATTATCCTTGCGCCGACTTTTGGTATGAAAGGTTCCGGAATCTTGAAGGTCTCGCCATAGAGGTTGTTAAAGCGTATGGCAACATCTCTTGAAAGCTCAACATGCTGCTTCTGGTCTTCGCCTACAAGCACTTTATCTGTCTGGTAGAGCAGTATATCAGCTGCCATTAGTGTGGGGTATGTGAAGAGGCCGCCATTGATGTTCTCGGCATGCTTTGCACTTTTATCCTTGAACTGGGTCATGCGGCTCAGTTCGCCGAACATAGTGTAGCAATTTAGCACCCAGCCGAGTTCGGCATGTTCATGGACATGGCTCTGAATGAATATAGTGTTTTGCTTCGGATCGAGTCCGCAGGCTACGTACTGGGCAAGCTGGATTAGCGCGCGCTTTCTGAGTTCCACTGGCTCCTGCCTTACAGTGATGGAATGCATGTCCACGATGCAGTAGTAGCAGTTATATTCATCAGCCAGCGACACCCAGTTCTTTATGGCTCCAAGGTAGTTCCCCAAGTGAAGACTTCCGGAGGGTTGGATACCCGAGAATATGATCTGTTTTTCCTTGTTGTCCATTTTTATGCCTCATTTCATTTCAAATAAAAACTCCTGCCCCGATAATGGGACAGGAGAGACACATCGGTTAGCCTAAAAATTATATTATCCGTGAGAGTTATTGTCAAGAAACATATATAGTATTGCCTTCTTCCACGGTAACGACAGGTCCGGTGAGGAATATATCACGTATCATCTGTCCGGAGAAATGAAGCCTCACTTCAAGAAGCCCACCGGGCATTTCAATGATGAAACGCTCCCCGCAGCTGCTGCCGTTGAACGCCATCGCGCAGGCGATCGCTCCGCAGCCTGTACCGCATGCGAGAGTAAAGTCCTCAACACCGCGCTCAAAAGTAACAGCCTTTGCCGAAGCGCGCCCGGTCTTCATCGCAAAGCTCACGTTAGCACCTTTGGGAAATTCTGCAGCGAACCTCAGAGCCCTGCCTGTTTCTCTAAGATCATTAAGCCGTGTATGAGGATCGGAATCTGTGAAAACTACGGCATGAGGGATACCGGGATCCCCCAGCTCCGTATAGAAACAGTCATACGACTTTCCTCCTACCCGCACGAGTCTGTGAGGATCGATAACAGACGGATCGTTGAGACGGACTTCATAAAGCCCGTCGTTTATTCGCCTTGCATGTATGATCCCTGCATCAGTCCTTATCAGAATATTATCGGGATCATGCGAAAGTCCATGCTCCACGGCGTATTTTGCAAGGCATCTTGCCCCATTACCGCACATTTCGCCGACCGACCCGTCAGAGTTTATAAATAGCATGCTGATATCAGCATCTTCGGCGGGGCATACGGCGATAAGCCCATCGGTCTCTTTTTCGCGGCAGAGCCTGACAGCGAGCTTTCTGCACTTATCTCTGGACAGGGCAGAGTCTGTATTATCAACAAGCACGAAGCCGTTTCCGGCTCCGTGCATTTTTGAATATTTCATTTATTCCTTCGTCACTCGGCGGATTTATCCTCATTACCGGTATCAGCAGGAGCTGCATGAAGCTTCTTCTGGAGCCAGTCTTTTCCATCGTTGAATCTGGAAACGATGTAGGAGGCAACATAGTCGCCTGCGGCGTTCACCATGGTGGCGGGTGGATCAACGAGATCACCGATGGCCTGAGCAATCGGGAAAGCAATGGCAAGCTGCTCGGGGAAGAACAATGAGCACAGCACCAGTTCGCCGGTACCGCCTCCGCCGGGTATACCGGACATGGCAACAGAGGAGACAGTTGCGACTATGATGGCGAGGATTGCATCAGCAGAGCCGAAATTCTTGCCGAACATGCCGAACAGGAAAGCGACCTTTATGATGGCGCTCATTCCGGAGCCGTCCATGTTCATTGTTGCGCCCATTGGGAGCACTATATCGGTGACGTCCTTGGAGATGCCCGTATCCTCGGAAACTTCCATGTTGGTCGGGATGGTGGCAACGGAGGAACAGGTGCCGAATGCTACAGCCGCGGGACGGAACAGATGCTTGAACATGACCTTCACTGCACCCTTGCCGCCGCCGAAGCGGGAGTAGATCGGGAAGAAAATGAACATGTAGGCAAAGGCTACGATGTAGTAAAGGATGATTGCTCTTGCATAGCTGGAGACAAAATCTGCACCGTGGGTAGCAACAAGGGAGGCAAAGAAACCGAAGAACCCGATGGGAGCATAGTAGCTTATGATTTTTATGACTTTCATTAGGACCTTGGTGATCTCATCAAGCAGTTGTGCAACTTTTGTTTCACGTCCGCCGCAGAGCTGCACACCGAAGCCGAAGAAGATGCCGGCGACTATGAGCTGTAGGATGGATCTGCGGCTCCACAGATCAGGGAAGTCTGGCTTGGTAAAGAAGCCGACGATCATATCTCCGGCCTTCATAGGCTCAGATGCACCGGGCTCGAATGCGGGTTCACCGATGTATATCGGAATAAAGCGGACGAGCACATACATGAGGACCGATGCGATGATCGTGGTGCACATGAAGGTGATCACGGTAGTTCCCATGAGTTTTCCGGCTCTTTTTGCACTCTTCATGTTAGCT
>JAIKVS010000173.1 GCA_024685535.1 Oscillospiraceae bacterium
GCAACGCCGAGCAGACCATACGCAACATAGGCAGGATGGGAAAAGTAGGCATGGCATCGACGGATATAGAAGTTCTGCATATAATGATAGGAAAATAATTACCTGCATAAACATTAAAAGCCCGCTTCAAATGAAGCGGGCATTAGGTTTTTATTATCACGGTTTTCCGAAGAGAGAGATGAAATCCTCTTCAGAAATAACCGGTATGCCAAGCTCGGCAGCCTTAAGATTTTTGGAAGATACTGAAGTAAGATCGTTATTCACGAGGTAGTCCGTCTTTTTGGAAACGCTGCCGGTGACCTTTCCGCCCTGAGATTCAACATAAGCCTTGAATTCATCGCGGTTTTTGAATACAGCCACGTCCCCGGTTATGACAAACACTTTCCCTGCACAGCTTCCTCCTCCGGCAGTCTTTGGCGCCACGTCCTCGATCTGAAGCTCATTGAGGAGTTTTTCAAATACATTGCGGTTTGATTCCTGAGCATACCAGGCAAGGACAGCATTGGATCGTTCAGCCCCGATCCCGTCGATATCCTCAAAGCCCTCACCCGCTTCAAGCCTTTCAAGAAAGCCCTTCCATCCGCAGGCAGCTATCATGCGCTTTGCGGCATCGGCCCCTATAAGGGGAATGCACAGAGCAACGATCAGTTTTGCCGGATGCACATTTCTGCTTTTCTCTATAGCCTTTATGAGGTTATCCGCGGACTTCTTTCCGTAGCCATCCATGACCTCTATCCGGTCAATATGCTCTGATATCCTGTATATATCCGAGAAATCCGCAATAAATCGCTCGTTTACGAAATCGCGGAGAGTTTCTATGGAAAGGCCGTCTATATCCATTCCGTCCCTTCCCACAAAGCGGGAGAATTTCTTAAGATCCTTTGCAGGACAGGCAGGGTTCATGCATTTTAATGTCCTGGTTCCGCTGCGGCTTTGAATGACCGCCGTATCGGCCCCGCAGACAGGACATCTGTCAGGGATGGTAAAAGTCCCTTCTCTGCTGATAACTGCCACGCATTTGGGGATTATCTTGTTCGCCTTGATTATCTGGAGCTTCGTCTTTCCGTTTTCGCCTATTCCGAGGCGCTCCATCTCGCTTATATTGCAGAGCGACGCCCTTGAGACCGTTGTGCCTTCCAGCTTCACGGGATCAAAGACTGCCACGGGTGTTATCGTTGAAGCAGCGCAGGACCATTCAACATGGTCCAGCATGGACACCGCTGAACTGTCCTGCCATTTGAAGGCATAACCCGCTCTGGTGGCATGGTGGCCTGTAACGCTGCCCGTAGCGGCATAGTCAGTATCGTCATAAGTGATGACCAGACCGTCCACCGGGATATCCATCTTTCCGCTCTCCACCTTATGCGTCCATCTTTCTATTGCATCCGGCAGACCGGCGGCATCGGTGAGTTCTCTCTCTACGGTTGTAAAGCCCATTTTATCCAGCAGGTCCATTCTGGCGCCCCAGGATATAAGTTCATCATCCGTATGGACAAGCGTGAATGCATTAAAGCAGAGCCTTCTCTCCGCCACCTTATCCAGATTCTTTGCATCGAGCGCAAGGGTTCCGGAGGCGAGATTCCGGGGATTTGCGAATTTCTCGTCCTCATCGTCGGCCGCATCATTTATGGCTTCAAAATCCGTATAGGAAATGGTCGCTTCCCCGCGGACAACAAGATGGCCTTTATAGTCGATCTTTTTCGGGAAGCCGCGGATAACATCCTTCATATATGTTATGTTCGTACCAACAGTGCCGTTGCCGCGGGTAAGGATCTTTACAAGGCTGCCGTTATCATATGTCAGAACGAGCGTTAACCCATCCAACTTCCAGCTGAGCCATACAGGGAGATCTCCCGCCCATTTCTGCAGGTCTTCTATCTTCTTTGTCTTCGCAAGAGAAAGTGCAGGATATTCATGAGGCTCCTTTTGCCCGCCTGACTGCTCCTCGCTGTCGCTAACCTTGCGGGTGGGACTTTCAGGCAGGATATAGCCGGTAAGTTCTTCAAGGCTCTGGAGCTCATCGTATTTCGCATCCCACTCGAAATTGCTCATTATCTCCTCTCTGCCGCCGTAATACGCATCGGAGGCAGCATTGAGCTCTTCTACCAGCTTTCTTATCTTATCTCTTTCGTCCATATGGTCATAACCGCCATTCACATTATATTGAAACCATTTTGTATATCTTAAATAATTATATCCTTAAAGACCGGCGATAACAAGCCAAAAAACACATTCCCAGCTTATCATATATGCCACATATTGTGCCCCTAACTTGACAAAAACCGCAATATGGTGTAAATTGACAAAGATAGATGATATATTTTGTTCAATATGTTCATTTTATATATACGGAGGTCAAAAACAGATGGCTATACTTCCCGAAGTAAAGTGCCGCCGCTGCGGCGAGAGCTTCTCAGCTCTGCGCAGCCGCTGCCCGAATTGCGGGACACGAAGGGTCAGCCAGAGTACCAGAGTACCATCGGCCACGCCGAGCACCGTTCAGGGCACGGAGGCCAGCAGCAGAGCTGCAACGAATTCAAGATGGCAGCTTCTTTTCGGTCTGGTACTCGTGGTAGCAGTAATCCTTTCAGTAGTAGTGATGGTGTCCACAGGGCTCACAGCACAAGACGTTGCTTCAAACCCGAGGACTTCTCTAACAATGCCGGTCGCTTCAGAAAGCGCACAGCTCGTTGAGAGCGCACCGACTCCCCCGCCAACGCCGACTCCTTCAGTCGAAAACGTTAAGGTTTATTTCTATACGAACGATCTGACTGATTCCGATTTCACTATGAAGCTCTCCCAGGGCGAGGACGGAGATATAACCCTCAGGGCTCAAGCTTATCCGCTTACAGTCGAAAACCCGACATATAAATGGTCAGTAGACCAGGAAGGCATTATAGAGATGACTCCCAATGCCGACGGTTCGGAATGCAAGATCCACCAGGTAGGCGTGCTTCAGACAGGCGTTGTTATAACAATAGAATGCTACGGAGTTAGCTGCACGGTAAGATGCCACGCATTTGAATGATCCCGGATAACGATTAAAAACCGGCCCCCTGTAAATGGGAGCCGGTTTTCTTTTTATATATATTGCTTTATAGTCAGCTTACTGAAGCCGCCACGATGGCTTTGCTCCATGTCTGATATGACTTTACACTATAGTTTGTAAGTCCGGTAATATAGAAGTCATAATACTCATTTGTGTAAGCCGGGATTATCGGCGCCTGTGTCATGAGCTGATTCTGGAACTTCACCCATTTTGCACAGTATCCTATAACATCTCCGGGTGCCGTTTTGCGCATGTCCACCGCCAGATTATAGGTCGTCTTGTCCTTAAGCGCTGTGCGGTTATATACCGTCTGGTGCGCGGCATCAAGTGCGAAGTTCTCTGCCGGATCATAGACCGTATTGAAGTTCGTTGCAAGGAAGATCATATCGCAGTCGCGCTCATCCTGCCGATAGTACTGGCGGAGCAGCTCATCAGCCGGGAGCTCCTTCAGCGTGAGTTTGATGCCAACGGAATCAAGATTATCCACGAAAGTGCTTGGAAATACATCCGCTACGTGGCTTCCCGCCGGATACACAAGAACCAGGTCGAGTTTAACTGTCTTGCCGTCTATCTTCTTGCTGCGGATCTCATCTTTTCCGAGCTTCCAGCCGTTCTTATCCAAAAGCTTCTTCGCCTGACTGATACTGAAATCATAATGCTTGATGGAGCTGAGATCGAGCTTTGCGAGCTGATTCTTTTCCGCCGTAGTCATACCATAAGGTTCACTCATGTCTCCATTTATGAGCATTGCCATCCACTGGCCCTTACCATAGAATCCGTAAGGCACCTCGCCGTAATCGCCCACTATCTCCTCCGCGAAAGCCGCTTTGTCAAAGCAGTATGCGATCGCCTGACGCACTTCTTTTGTTGAGACTGCCGGCTGTTCACAGCAGAAGCTTATGAATGCAAGACCGCTACGCGGATACGCGGCAGAGGTGAGAGCTGAAACCTTTCTAAGTTCATCGATGCTCTCTTTAGCTGTTACACGGTTCATAAGGTCGACCGTGCCGTTCTTAACCTCTTCTGTGACCGTATCTGAAGGGATATAACGGAATGTTATCTTCTCAATGCCCGGCTTCTTGCCTTTAAGGTCGCCTTTGAAGTTTTCATTTACCTCAAAAGTAGCTTTGTTCTCGCCGGCATCATATGAAGTGAGCTTATACGGGCCGCTCACGATCGAAGGATGCGTGGCATATCCGGTATCTGGATCGAGCAGATTAGTTTTCAGAAGCTCTGCAGTGAAATCACCATCGATATATATGCCTTTGTTTCCGCTCTTTACTTCACAGCCCGGTGCGATTTCAGAAATAGGATATGGTTTTATGTTGAACAGGCCCTGACTGAAGAAATACGGCTGATACTCCCCATTAAAGGTGATTTTCAATGTATAATCATCCGGGACTGTTACACCGGAAACAGTCTGGGATTTGCCCTTGCTGTAGTCCGCAACTCCGCGAATCTGGCTGAAAGCGCCATTGCTCCCTCCAAGTTCCGCAACTTCAGGGGACGATGAGAGGAGAATGGTAAATGCGTAGTCCCAAGCTGTGACAGCTGAACCATCGGACCATTTCAGGTCTTCCTTCAGCTTGATGGTATATGTATTTGGCCCATCGGATATGCTTTTTACCACCGTGGGATTCATTATGAATGTGGACTGGCTGCCGCTCCAGCCGGCAAGCTCATAGCCGTGGATCAGATCCCTAACATCCATATCCGCTGAATTCGTGCTCCATGCATCAGTGGCAAAGGCGCCTGTCATAGGCGTTGTGCTGCCAACAACGAGTTCACTCTTGCTCTCAGAAGAACCTGTGTCTGCTTTCTGCACGTCCGCACCGGTCTCAGTTCCAGCCTCTGACTTTGTTCCTGACTGGGTACCGGACTGTGTACCTGACTGAGCCCCGCCATCAGCAGTT
>JAIKVS010000182.1 GCA_024685535.1 Oscillospiraceae bacterium
AAACCGGGTGACATGGAGCGTTGAGGCGGCTGAAAAGGGCGGCTATGAACATTTCATGCTCAAGGAAATAATGGAACAGCCCGGCGCCGTAAAAGCAGCACTGGCTCCCCGTCTGCATGGCGGAGAGATCCGCCTTGACGATTTTGAGCTGACAGCGGAGGAACTCGGCAGGGTGAACAAGATAATCATCACTGCCTGCGGCTCTGCCTATTACGCCGGTTGCTCCGGGCGCTACGCCATAGAGAAACTCTGCCGCATACCGGTTCAGGTGGAGCTGGCAAGCGAGCTTCGCTACGGAGATCCGATGGTGGATGAGCACACGCTGGTACTGGTCATATCCCAGTCGGGCGAAACTGCCGACACTATTGCAGCTCTGAAGGAATGCAGAGCCCGCGGCGCTAAGATAATCGGCATAGTTAACGTGGTCGGCAGCACCATTGCAAAGCTTGCGGACCATACTCTCTATACCTGGGCAGGTCCGGAGATAGCCGTAGCCACAACGAAGGGCTTTACAACGCAGCTGGCGGTACTTTATCTGTTTGCGCTGTACGCCGCGGAAAAACTCGGCCGCGTTACAAAAGAGAATTATTCAGCCCTTGTGCGGACGCTCAAGACTCTGCCGAAGCTGCTGCAGGAGACGATAGACATGAACTATCAGATCCCGGCTCTTGCAGGGCGCTATTCCAGCCAGTCGCTGTTCTTCATTGGGAGAAACACCGACTACGCAGTTGCTCTTGAAGGCGCACTGAAGATGAAGGAGATAAGCTATCTTCATGCCGAGTCCTACGCAGCCGGTGAACTCAAGCACGGAACCATCGCCCTGATAGACGAGGGACAGCCGGTGATAGCGGTTTGCTGCAACGAAGCGCTGGCCGACAAGACCCTGAGCAACATAGTTGAGGTAAAGGCGCGCGGAGCAAAGGTGCTTGCACTGGCCTTCCGCGGGAACAAAAAGATAGTTTCCCAGGCGGACGATGTTATATTCATCCCGAAGATAGAGACCGTTTTCACCGCGGCGCTGGCAGTCGTGCCGCTGCAGCTGCTGGCATACTACGCTGCAAAGGAAAAGGGCTGCGATATAGACAAGCCGAAGAACCTGGCAAAATCCGTTACAGTTGAGTGATATTACCCGCAGGACATAATACAGCAGTGCGATCTTTTAAAGACGGCACTGCTGTTTTTTGCGCCCTGGAGGCATGTTTGCTGTTGAGGACGGGAGCTCTTTCTGATATGATTTATATGATACGGACATTTGCAACGGAGGAGATGCCGTGAAAAAAGCGAAAAAGACGGACATCATAATAATCTGCGTGCTTGCAGCGCTGCTGGCGATAGCTCTTGCGTCCTCACTGCTGCCGGCGATACGGGAAGAGGCATCCATTCCGGAAGTTACGGACTACAGGTATTTCAACGGGAAAAAGATAGGCATCCTCACCGGGACCAACATGGAGCAGGCAAGCTTCAGTTATTTCCCGGACAGTGAATACCTCTATTTCGACGGTTACCCGAACATGAACATTGCGCTGCTGAACGGGAAGATAGACGCATATCTAGGCGATGAGCCGGCCTTGAAGAGCATCCACGCCGCGGAGCCGGGCATAGACTATATGCGCGAGCGCCTTACCAACAACAGCTATTCATTTGCCTTCCGTAAAAACGATCCGGCTGAAAAGGCGCTGCTGAACGAATTCAATGAGTTTCTGGCAAAGATCAAGACGGACGGCACCTATGACGAGATAGACAGGATCTGGTTCGGCACGGACGAGGAGAAAAAGACAGTTGACATGTCCGGCCTGACAGGTGAAAACGGAGTGATCCGCGTTGTGACCACTTCAACGGACGAGCCATTCTCGTATATAAAGGACGGGAAAAACGTTGGCTACGATATAGACGTGGCAGTCCGCTTCTGCCGCGAATACGGCTATGCCATAGAGATCGGAGAGGTTGATTTTTCGGCGAGGATAGCAGCGCTTGCCTCCGGAAAATATGAATTCACTACAACAATGAATGTTACTCCGGAACGTGAGGAGGAGATGCTCTTCTCCGATCCTGTGAGCGAGGGCGGAACAGTGGTTGCGGCACGATCTGCGGATCTCGGTACTGCTTCCCGCGACGGGAGGAGCTTTTCAGAGCGCATAGCCGACAGTTTCCGCAAGAACTTCATCCGTGAAGAGCGCTGGAGGCTGATCCTCCGGGGCGTTGAGACAACATGCCTTATTACTGTGCTCTCGGTGCTCTTCGGAACGGTGATGGCATTCGGCATATGCATGTTTCGAAGGACGGGATCAAGGCTTGCAAACGGCATATCCGACCTTTTCGTAAAGCTCCTGCAGGGAACGCCAACGGTAGTGCTGCTGATGCTTTTATACTTCGTTGTATTTGCAAAAACCAGTCTTTCAGCCGTAACTGTAGCAATAATAGGCTTTGCGCTCAACTTTGCGGCCTACGGTTCAGAAATAATACGCTCCGGTATTGAAGGCATTGATCCCGGTCAGAGGGAGGCCGCGCTTGCACTGGGTTTTTCTGAGGGGCAGTCCTTCTTCCGCTTCATCTTCCCTCAGGCGGCGCAGCTCTTCCTGCCGGTATACCGTGGAGAGGCTGTTTCGCTGCTGAAGGCAACTTCCATAGTGGGCTATATATCCGTTCTGGACCTTACAAAGATGAGCGACATCATCCGCGCCCGCACCTATGAGGCATTCTACCCGCTTATCGTGACGGCAGTTATATACTTTATCCTTGCCTGGATAATAAGCCTCATAATCGCGTGCATCCTGAAGGCGATCGAGCCGAAACGGCACGGCGCCCTGACGGTAGGTGAAGCAGCATGAGTCTGATAAGGATAGAGCATCTGAGGAAGGAATATCCCGGCGCCGTCCCTCTGGAGGACGTGAGCATTGAGATAAACAAAGGCGACGTGATATCCGTGATCGGCCCCTCAGGTACCGGAAAATCCACTCTGCTTCGATGCCTGAACCGGCTGGATGAGCCTACTTCCGGCAGGATATTCATCGACGGCGAGGAGATCACTTCCCCTAAGTGCAAACTGAACATAGTGCGTCGGAAAATGGGGATGGTATTTCAGTCCTTCAATCTCTTCAATAACCTGAGCGCAATCGATAACGTTATATGCGCGCCTGCTGCCCTGCTGAAAATACCGAGTGATCAGGCATATAATGAAGGCATGGCGCTTCTTGAGCGCGTCGGCCTTGCGGACAGGGCGGAAAGCTTTCCCGATGAGCTTTCAGGCGGACAAAAGCAGCGCGTTGCCATAGCGAGAGCAATTGCAATGAAGCCTGAGATACTGCTGCTGGACGAGCCGACCTCGGCGCTGGATCCCACTATGATCGGCGAAGTGCTTTCGGTGATACGCGGTCTTGCTGACGAAGGCATGACCATGATGATAGTTACTCACGAGATGAAATTTGCCCGTGAAGTATCGAACCGGGTATTCTATATGGACCAGGGCGGGATCTATGAGGACGGCACTCCCGAACAGATATTCGATGATCCTCAGAAGGAGCTGACCCGCCGCTTCATCCGGCAGCTGAAGACTCTGGATCTGGAGATACCGGATGTAAAGCCGGCATACATGGAACTCATCAGCCGCCTTGAAAGCTTCGGCGCGAACGCCATGCTCTCCCCTTCAGCGCTCCGGCATACGGTGCTGCTGTTTGAGGAGCTGGTGCTGCAGCTTATAGTAAGGGAGCTCGGAAAAAGGCAAA
>JAIKVS010000199.1 GCA_024685535.1 Oscillospiraceae bacterium
CGCCGGAACTGCAAGAGTACTCGGAACTGAACCAAAATATCTCGATGAGCTGTTTAACTCACGGTATGTTATACCTCAGCTTTCGTCAGCCGTTGAGAATTCCAACGAATACAGTACGGTGATAATCTATCTGAGTATCAAGGGCATGGACCGCGAATTCTGCGATAAAGTGCTCGCAGAAGGAGACCGAATGGTAAACCAGATCAGCAGTGAGCTCTGCAGTTCCATAAGGGAGAATACAGCAACATACATCCAGACAGTATTCAACATCGTCAGGGATAAAACAATAAGGGACGCTCAGATAGCTGAAGAGACATTATATAATGATCAGATCAATCAGATGGACAATCTTCTGTCAGAGCTAACAAAAGCCGAGAAGCAGTATGTGGAAGCAATCGCGGAATTGTCAGGAGAACAGAGTGAAGAGCCTAACCAATTCGTGAGCAGATTAGCCATTATCAAATACATGGCTGTCGGTCTTGTTCTTGGTGGATTCACCGGTGCAGCTTGTTATGCCGCTGTGTATGTGCTTGGTGGTTCCGTCAGGAATCCGTTCGCCTTGGAGGATATGCACGGTGTCAGGACTTATTTAAGGGAATCAAATGCCGGGAAACGCAGGTGGCCGGACGACACCATTTACAAGGCAAGATATAAACAAGACAAGGTCTTTGAAAGCGGTAAGCTCTTTGAAATACTGGGAGCAGAACTGTCTGTACTGGCGAAAAAAGAAGGACTGAAGAAAATCCTGTTCACGGGGACAGAACTGACAGAAGAAGATGAGAAGCTCATCGAAAATCTTAAAGCATCCATGGCAGGAAATGGCGTCGAAGTGATAAGCGGCAAAGACATCATGTATTCTCATGAACTTATCGAAGCTTCTGAGGATGCAGATGCCGCTGTAGTCTTGGAAAGAGCAGGGCTTTCTGACTATCATAAAGTGCAAAAGGAAATGGAATTCATGAAATACCACAAACTTCCTGTTCTGGCAGGGATTATGACTGTCGAATAAATCCATTGTGCATCAGATAGACACTAGCGGAGAATAAACAAAGAGGCTATGCAATAGTTTTCATAGCCTCTTTTATTATGTAAAAATCAGAATAATCAAGTAGATTTGAGTATAAATTATATTTATTTGTATATTAAGTTTGTATATTAAGAATAACTGATAAGATACAGACGAATATGTGAAACTGTTGAAAGGCAGGATATTCTCACGTATTTTGTGAACAACGCCGCAGAATGCTGTACTCTGCATGATTGACTCTGTGAACATTCGAGATTCGATTTGCAGGGAAGGAGGTGCGGACAATTTCTTGGACTGATCATCACAATACGAGACTTTGTCTGTGCTTCATGGATCTTGTGTATCCAAGAGTTACTTTAATCAATAAAATGACCTGCTGATCCGCTTATATAGTATAATGAGAAAGGTATATCTATAAAATGCGAAAGGAAGCAGATATGAAGTACTTTATTTTCCAAAGGCAGAAAGATTCCGGTCAGGAATTCATAAGTGATTTCGATAATATGACTCTCACTGGCGAATTGAATAAGGCTCAGCAGATAGCTGAAAACGAGCTTGAATTCATAGACACCGCTTTTCTGCACCAGCAGGGCTTTTTCGAGATGGACACCGCTCTGTTGAAAGTCGCATTCGACCCGACAAAATGGTACCGTCCCAACCTGAAGGGATTGAAACTGACGGGAACGTCAAGCGATGCAGTCTCCGAAGTCACCGGCACAAAAAAGAATGTGTTTATAAGTGATGCGGAAGCAAATTCCAGAACGGTCAAAACCTCCTCGGGCACTGGTGTTGGACGCAGCTTCGGTCCGGGTGGGCGTGGCAAAGGCCCCGGTACCGGAAATCGCGGGGGGAATAGAGGATAGCCGCGAATTGAAACTGTTTTTAGAAGCCGTTTTCAAAGTCGTGCTCGGTTTTGCTATGCTGGCTGTTCTTCTCTTTCTGCCGGCGGGTTCATTGAACTATCCGGGCGCCTGGCTCATGCTTGGCCTGCTTTTTGTTCCTATGATGATCATCGGGTCAGTGCTTTTCTTAAAAGCGCCTGATCTGTTGGCCAAGAGACTGAACACTAAGGAACAGAATGCGGATCAGCGGAAAGTCATAAGTCTTTCAATGCTTCTTTTCCCGGTCGTGCTAATTCTGTCAGGTTTTGACTTCAGGTTCAGTCTGTCGGATCTCCCAGGTTGGACAGCCTATGCTGCCGGGGCGATGTTTCTGATCGGCTACTTGCTGTATGCAGAAGTTCTCAGGGAGAACGCATATCTGTCTAGAACCATTGAGGTACAACAGGGGCAGAAGCTGATCGATAAAGGAGCATACGGAGTAGTCCGGCATCCGATGTACGCTGCCA
>JAIKVS010000232.1 GCA_024685535.1 Oscillospiraceae bacterium
CAAGCCTCTGCCAGAAGCTCACGTTTATCTTTGAATAACGCGAGATCATCTCATCGCTGCACTCTCCAAGACCGTACTCCGTGAAGAGTGATTTAATGGCTGCACGCTCCGCCGCGAGAAAATCCAGCAGCGTATTGTCAATATCCCATAAAACAGTCTTTATCATTGTTTATACCTGGTGCGCTTCTATATTGCTCACCTGCTCCAGAACAGTACCGTTCTCAAGGAAGGTGTCAAGATATATCTTGCAGCCCTCGCTCAGAGACATGTCTGAGCCGGAATTTTCAACAAGGTGCCATATGGTCCTCGCAGGTACGACTATATCTGCCGTATTTGATTCCCTTCTGCGCGCACGGGCCATGTATTTTACTATGTCGCGTATGTCAGCCTTGCCGAGTGCCTCCCTGTAAAGTGCGGCATCCTGCTGCCTGCGGCGCAGGCAGCATTTGTTGTGGCAAAGGCGCAGCAGTGCAGCTATGCCGAATGTGAGCGGAGTTATAACTATGATAGACACCCACAGGGGCACTCTCGTTGCAAAGCCATAGAAATCATTCCAGCCGCCGCGCTCCTCACCGATCACCACTACCATCACGAAGTAGACCACGGCGTAGAGGAAAACGGGGATCAGTGCCCAGATTATCTCTTTCACTGTTATGAAATGGTCACAGATGAAGATTGTAAAGGTGAGTATTGCCAGTATCGGGCAGACGCCGTGCAGGAAGAAGCGGGAGCCGCTGAAAATGAGCCTGAAGCCCTTGACGGGCGAGAGGATGAAGAGCGATACGAGGAATGTCAGCGTCACGGCGGTGGTAGAGGAAAACATCAGCTTTACGCACCAGTTGGGCAGGTGATAGTGGCCTTTGCGAAGCCCGTCTATAGTGTAAGGCAGGGCCATAAGCATGGCGATGCCCTCGAAGATGTTGGAGTTCACGGTGAACATGCAGAATGTCCGTATGCCCATGTTGTCAAAGTCCACATCATAGAGCGTAGTAAGGTTCATCACAACGCCGACGCAAACGCATACGGCCACCGTAACGGCACTTATAAGGGCAAGCAGGTCCTGGGTCATCGTTTTTTCAAATGAGGGATCTCTGATATCCATATCGAAAAACCGCCTTGCAGAAGAATGATGGAATATGCCAGATTATATCATCAGTTTTGCGTATTTGCCACCCTTTAGGTTGTATGAGCGCTTTGATGATGGTATTATCTTCCTGAAAGGATCTGTGCCTATGGATGATGAAGAGCTCTTACAGAAAAAGAATCGCCTCCGCAGGGAGCTTCTGATAAAACGCAGAAGTCTCCCGGAGGACTACCTTTGCGCCGCAGGCAATGATATTGCTGAGTGCCTTCTTGCCTCTTCGATGTATGCTGAAGCACGGAGCATATTCGTATATGTGAGCGTGCCCGGAGAGCCGCCTACAGACCGCATCATCATTCGGGCTTTGTCTGAGGACAGAGAAGTATATGTGCCGAAGTGCTCAGGCGGAGATATGTTCGCCGTCCGGATAAAAAGTCCCGGAGATCTTCGGCCGGGGAACATGGGCATCCCGGAGCCGGAGGATATTTCGGAGACAAAGACCGCCGATGAACTCGGCCTCATAATAGTCCCGTGCATTGCCGCATCGGAGGACGGACGCAGGCTCGGTCACGGCGGGGGCTATTATGACAGATTCCTGTTCCGGGAGCGGGAAAATGCAGTGTGCCTGTGCTTTCGTAAAATGCTCTGCCGGGATATCCCGGAAGGTGAGTTCGATGTCCGCATCCGGCATATCCTCACCGAAGACCCGGAAAAGAGCGTTTAGGTTAACATAATTTGTAAAGCAGATAAATAAGGATCCGGTACGGAAGAACATTTCTGTTTCTCCGCACCGGTCTTTCTTTACATAGAGTAGTTTTTCATCTGGTCTATGATCAGCCTGCCCACGGTATCGGCAAATTGAGAAAAGTCGCGTATCCGGACGAAATCCTTGCCGTATACCATCTTTGCATTCGGAAGTTCCGCGTCCTCTCCTGTGAATATGCATATTACGGAAATGCCTTCAGCCCGCAGCCTGCGGACCTCAAACGCAGTGTCCGTCAGTGCGCGCTGCCCGTCGTAGGTCTGGCCGATGTCCTTCTCGGATTTCTTTATCCTCGCAATATCCAGAGGCTTTACGTCCGAAAGGATTATAAGCATCCTGTGCTCATAGGAGCTTCGGGAGATGAGATCTCCGGCAGCGCGGATAGCAAGGCCGTCTCTGTTGCAGCCCTCCGCATAGTAATCGAAAATGCTGTCATTAGCCGAAGGGGATGAGTAGTCTGTGAAGGTGCGAAGAACGGTGAAACCGCTCATCGAGCAAAAGCTCATAACCCTGCACGGCACATGGCATCTGGCCAGCGCCTCCGCGATGATAAAAGCCTGAGAGGAGATCTTATCAGTCCTTCTTATCTGTGAATGAGAAGCGTCCAGCAGAATGTCCACGCTCATATCCCCGGCGTTTTCGTTCTCCGTCTTTGAAAACACCTTTTCATCACCAAGCACTGCGGCTTTCCATGCAAGTCTGGGATCGACATCACCGGAGGAGGCTTTTATTCTTGCCGGCTGCATATGCAGCAGCACAGAATTCATTATTCCGGTGCTGAGCCGGGAGATAAGCTGTCTGTTCATCAGGAGGTTTTTGCTGTAATAACTGCGGTTTCCGGCTATAACTTCCTCCTGCCGCTTCCGCTGGTGCATCTCGAATGTGCTGTATACTCCCGTGAGCTCACAAACTTCGCCGCGGGTATAAAACAGATGCGTGAATTTATGGTTGCCTATGCACAGCTGCTTTTCGAGCCTTGCCACCTGTTCGGGACTGTAAATGGATTTACCGAATTTCGTTTCGATGAATTCCCGAAGCTCAGATACCGTGAGCTTTGTTCCGATGGAGTTATCGCCGCCTGTAAACACGGTGATGTCCTGATACATGCCTTTTTCATGGCTGAAGTACCGCTCAGGCAGGTCGGCGAGCCTTCTGTATATGCCGTTCACGCCGCGCTGCAGAAAACTGTCCACCACCATGCGCCTCATATGCGGCAGCCGGTATTTGAAGCGGATCCTCCCGTCGCCGTAGAGTCCGAAACGCTCATCGAAATATCTTCTTGAAGCCTCCACTATCTCGTCAGTGCTCATGGAGGAGTCAAGCCTGAGCTCACTCTCAGCTGTCTCGGGACGGATCCGTCTCAGCACAGGCCGCTCTTCCAGCTCCTTTTCGAAAAGAAGCGGCTCAAGCGCATTCCAGAAAAGGGTCTCATACAGAGAGGAATTCCTGTACTTATCCAGCATTGCGAAGAGCTTTTCGAGCTTTTCGTATTCATAGTGGCGCCGCGCGGCTCCAAAGATTATATTCCAGTAGATGTCCGCATCGCCGCTGCTGTTATAGGCTTTGAAGTCGGGCGAGAAGGAATAGTCTCCCGCGCAGGTCCATATTATATTGTCGGCGCGCCGTTTCTGTAGTTCAGTTACATTCTGGTCCATGGCAGTATATGTATGGGCGTCGGTTTATTACTTACAGTTTTTCCGTATGCAGCTCAGACTTTGAAAATATCCGCCTTTGTCAGTTTGCCGTCTATACGTGTGGAGACTATGTCCTCAACGAGGGTGCGCTCGAATTCATCAAAGCTCTTGTTTATGATGGATATGTTCAGCGCGTCACGCATATCGAGGCCGTTGTGTACCAGATTCACGGCAGCAAGCAAACCGCGCAGATCCAGCGCCTTGGTGGAGATCTCCGAGCTTTCGCATTTCTGGCGGATCTCGCCGAAGAGCGTGGTGAGCTGTTCGGCGTATTCTTTTTTGAGAGAAGGATACTGCTGCAGCAGGAGCTTCTCAAGGTCAGCGCCTGAGATTATGGGCATGTTTATCACCATGAAGCGGGAAGCGAGGGCTTCGTTTAGCTCTCTGGTGCCGGCATAGCCGTAGTTCATGGTGGCTATGAAGCGGGTCGGGGGAGCAAGGCTTATGCGGCTGTAGCCCGGCACGTCGATTATCCGGCGAAAGTCCAGCGTCGCGTGCAGTACTGC
>JAIKVS010000045.1 GCA_024685535.1 Oscillospiraceae bacterium
GCCTATGGACGGCAGTTTCGTTACCCGTTCATATTCGCTTTGCTCCTCACCGAAAGATGCGCTGGCAGGTGAATACTCCATCACTGTGCGTGCAAACCCCGGAGGCTTTGTGGCAGACCGTCTGCTGGAAGAGAAGAAGCCAGGCGACACAGTGATCTCCTCCGGCCCTCAGGGATTCTTCTATTATGAAAAGCTCCGCGATGAGAAGAATGTGATAGGGCTTGCCGGAGGTTCCGGCATCACGCCGTTCCTGTCCATGGCCAGAGCACTCGCCGACGGAGTTGAAAACTTCAACCTGACGCTGCTCTTTGGTTCCCGCGATGAGGACAATATCCTCTTTCGGGGAGAGCTTGATGAGATAGCACGTGTCTGCCCAAAGTTCAAGGTGATCCATGTCCTGTCAGAAGAGGAGAAGGAAGGCTTTGAGCATGGTTTCATCACTGCTGATCTCATAACGAAGTATGCCCCGGAGGGCGAAGCTTTCTCAGTATATTTGTGCGGGCCTGAAGCCATGTACAAGTTCCTCCGTCCGGAGCTAGAGAAACTCGGCCTGCCTGAAAGACTGTTCCGCCGCAAACTCATAGACGTGACCAAGACACCGTGGGAATGCGAAGGATATCCGCAGGAGGCAAAGGGCAAACAGTTTTCAATCATTGTAAAGCAGGGCCCGCAGGAGTGCACCATTCCTGCTTCGGCAGATGAGCCTGTTCTGGTGGCTGTAGAGCGTGCCGGTATAAAGGCACCGTCCCGCTGCCGTGCCGGTGAGTGCGGCTGGTGCCGTTCGCGCCTGCTTGAGGGTACGGTGTTCATCCCGCAGGAGAACGAGATGCGCCGCTGGGCGGATGTCCACTATGGCTACATCCATCCCTGCTGCAGTTTCCCGACGAGCGACCTGAAGCTGGAGATCCCAGGCGAATTCTTCTGATCAGCAGGGACTGAGTTTCGTTCTGTCCGTATAACAGACAGAACTATTTAAATCATCGTAAGAAAACTGACATATAGCGGCAGACGCATGGAGAGCTCCGTGCTGTCTGCCGTTATCATCTTTTAGCCATACAATGTATTTACTGCGGAGATGAATGATGATAGAATAAGCAAAATTCTGTTGCCGGTGGTAAATCGGCTTAAGCATCTCCTGGAAACAAACGGGGGGATAAAAGCATGAAAAATGCCTTTAATTACTCGCTTAGGCACAGCTTCCCTATACTGATAAGCTTCATACCCGTAGGGCTTGCGTATGGTATTCTTATGCAGACTTCAGGCCTGAACTGGGTATGGACAGGTGCATGCAGCCTTTTCATATTTGCGGGTTCTCTCCAGTTCCTTGCCGTAAGCTTTTTCGCGGGAGGGATCTCTCTGGTATCTGTGATAGTTATGGCTCTTCTGCTGAACAGCAGACATATCTTTTACGGTATACCGTTTATTGAGCAATGGAGAAAGTACGGACCCTGGAAGCTCTTTCTCATATATGCCCTGCCTGATGAGGCTTTTTCACTGCATTGCTCAAATACTTATGATGACGCTGATGAGAACGGCAAAAAGTGGTCACAGATATTTGATGCCCTGCTTATCCTGATTTACTGGGTGTTGCTTTCCGTCATCGGTGCGCTTATCGGCTCTCTTATAACATTCCGTACCGACGGCATAGACTTTTCCCTCACGGCGCTTTTTATAGTTATCCTCATAGAGCAGCTGAAATCAGCTGAAGGCAGCAGACTGCCGGCTGTTATCGCTGCTGTATCCTCGGTTATATGCCTTCTCATTTTTGGACCGGCAAATTTCATTCTGCCTTCACTTGCCATCACAGTCATCCTTCTTATCCTGTTCCGCGGGATAATAGGTGGAAAGGGGGAGAGCAGATGAACACCCTGTGGGTCGTAACAGTGATTACAGTGTGCGCTTTGGTCACTATATTCGAACGCGCTTTCCCCTTTCTGATACTCAGCGGAAAACAGATCCCCGCTCCGGTCAAATATCTCGGAGGTGTTCTGCCGATGGCGATCATAACCACCCTGATATTATACTGCATGAGGAACATCAGTTTCGGTTCAGCTTCCGACTGGGCACCGCAGGTGATCTCTGCAGCGCTTAC
>JAIKVS010000124.1 GCA_024685535.1 Oscillospiraceae bacterium
ACAGCATATACCAGTTCATCCAGCTCCGGATCACCGCATGTATATATGCCGTCACTTCCGAATTTGAAACCATCAACGATAACGGTATCTCTCCTGCTCTCATATGTAAAGCCTTCCGTTTCCAAATCGGTAGCAAAATGCCCGTCTTCCCCGACATAACGAAGCCTGCCGCCTATGAAGAGCATTCCCTCCGGGTGCTTATCAAAAGCCGTTCCGGACGTCCACTTTTCCATCCCGCCAGAAAGTTCAAACCTATGGTCCACAGCCGCTTCGACAAGAGGAAGATAATATTCATCCCCTGGTCTGTATTCAAGGATACCGCCTACAAATTCTTCAGGTGGCTGTTCCGATGCATCTCTTCCGAGAACTCTGTTCATAAACTTTACAGCATCTATCCTGGAAACGCCCTCGTCAGCATAGGCACGGATATTGTCGCCGTACTCTATCCATCCTCTTTCGGCAGCCACGCAATATGCTCCGTAGTAAGGATCGTCCGGAGAAAGGTCAGAAAAGCTGTACTGTGCAGAAGCAGACGGATAAAAAGCAGCGACCATGCGTATAAGATCAGCGCGGCTTATGTCGTCTTCAGGATAAAAATGTTTGTCGCTGTATATCCCTAGCTTTCTCAGTGCAGAAGCCGGTTGTGCATATAAAGAGCCTGCTTCTATATCTTCAAACTGCTCTTCACCTTCCGGTTTTTCCGAAAGCACGGACCATATCATAAGTGCAGCATCGCCGCGGCTCAGCATATCATCAGCATGGAAAAGGCCGGAATCATCCGGAAACAAATATGCGTTATGGTCTGCAGTATTAAATGAAACAATATACTTTGCGGTATATTCCTCGTCGATCTTAGCTGTTATCTCTGAAGGCTGAATGAGACTGCCGTAGCTGTTCTCCCAGCCGAGGAAGGTATGACCGGCAACTTCGGGAGCTTCCTCAAGCACTACAGTATCATTTATCAGAGTGGTAATATGTTTTTTCGTTCCGTCGTAGTAGTTCAGCGTTATGGTCACACTGTAGTTTTCCCAGATGTAGTTTTCATTGCTGACGCTGTCCAGGTGCCTCATCAGTGCGGCACTTCCAGCAGCAAGCGCCAGAGCAAACACAACTGCAACGATTATTACAATTACCAGTGCAGTGTTTTTTCTTTCAGGTTTTCTTTCTTTTTCAGGATTCGTGCTGATAGAGTATCATCTCTTTTCTTATCAGGCGGCAGCAGAGCTGCAATAGCTGCCGTCACTGCCATAAATAACTGAAACGTTTCCTGCTTCGCCCGCAGGCACCCACGCAGAGACCACCGGCAACGATCCGCCATGGTACAGTATTTCTGCCTCATAACATATGTCGTCACACGCAAAAAAGGCTTTGGTAATACTTTGTATGTAATCTGAAGGTATCTCAGCCTGGAGAAGCATCAGTTTTGAAGATGCTTCTGTCTTTCCCTGCTCCGCAGAAACTGCGATATCCGGCATCTGAGCAACGACAACCGGCATTTCTCTTGTCGGTGCAGGATAAACCGGCATATTTTCAATAAGATAGTCCAGGTTTCTCTCTACTATTTCAATTACAACCGAATCAGTTTCTTCAGATTCGATACGTATAAGATCATATGTCGCAGATCTGGAAAACCTTGCATCATGGAAGCTTTCCGCCAGATACGGATACAGAGCCACTCCGAAGGAATCCCTCCAGCACAGCAGTCTGCCTGTGCCGTTTTCCGATTGGGATTCAATATTTATCGCATTTCCGCCGTTAGGGTCTTTGGCAGTAGTATAGGAAAAACCTGGAACAAAACGATAATCAGTCTCCGTATGATTTCCCGCTGGATAGAGCATTTCATAGAGATCCCCTTTATGCTCTTCACCTTTACTGAAATCGGAACTGAAAAACTCGCTTTTTCTGCCGAGTCCCGTCAAAATCACATCTGCGGCAAGTGCAGCTCCCTTATTGTTCCAATGAGAGTCGGTTTTAAAATAAAGAGTCTCGTTTTCCGCCGAAACTGCAGAAAGCAGATCTGCATAAGCAATACCATAATCTTCGAAATATGACATCAGCTTTTTGCAATTCGATGAATCTACAGCATGCGGCACATGACTTGGCATATATTCCGGATAGATGCTGTTTTTGTTCGGAGCGATCGTGAAAATGAATTCAGAGCCTTTACTTTCCACATATTCCTGCATAAGCGAGAGATTCCTCGCTATGGCTTCAAGCTCCTGATCTTCAAGGCTCAGCCCTCTGTAATCGTCAAGACTGTCTGAAAAAAACAGCCAGCCGTTCCTTCCCATAATGACCTCGTCCACAGCGGAAGTCTTGAACAGTACAGCATTAAGCCAGGACCATGCCGTGATCATCTGCTGTCTGAATGCGAACCTGTCACCTGCCCAGTCTGATATCCCGGAAAGATAATCGTAATTCAATACACCCTTCTTATCAGCAATTTCCGGAAACTTTGCCAGAACCTCGTTGGCTCCTGCCTCAGATTCTCCGAAAAAGACCATTCCCAAAGAAGGCATCAGGCATAATAGGAGGAACACGACTATCACTATTCTGTTTAAAACAGTGTTCTTCAAAGCATACTCCTAAAACTGAGTATAGATAAATGGCGTGAAACCACCGCGTGACATTGCCATTAGACACAAGGCAAAGAG
>JAIKVS010000201.1 GCA_024685535.1 Oscillospiraceae bacterium
GCCATGCGCAGAAACGGTTTTGAAGTTGAGACCCTCGCCTTCTATCTCACGACATTCGGTCTTGCAGTTGTCTGCATATCCGAGCCCGCCGACCTCTATAAACAGATGATCCTTATAACGGTCAGCGTGGTTCTGTTTATTCTGTTGGGGCTCTGGCTCCGGAATATCAGAAGAGTCAGCCATGCGGTCAGATATGTAGTAGCTGCACTGGCATTGGGCCTTCTGGGCATTAACGTTGCTGCCGGAACAGTGTCCTACGGGGCTGCAAACTGGCTGACAATAGGCGGCTATTCTTTCCAGCCTTCTGAGCTCGTAAAAGTCGCCTATGTGTTTTGCGGCGCTGCAACACTTGAAAATCTTTACCACAGAAGAAATCTAATTCTCTTTATAGGTTTTTCCGCAGTATGTGTCGGTGCTTTGGCTGTGATAGGAGATTTCGGCACAGCTTTGATATTCTTCATATGTTTTCTTATAATATCCTTTATGCGCTCCGGTTCGATCGCGACTGTTTTTCTGGCAGTAGGAGGAGCTGTAATGGCTGTTTTCATGGTACTGCTGGTGAGGCCGTATGTTGCCGATCGTTTCAGTGCCTGGGGTCATGTATGGGAGGATGTTTATGACAAAGGCTATCAGCAGACACGGGCAATGTCTGCTGCAGCTTCCGGAGGACTTTTCGGCAACATGCCGGGTAATGGCTGGCTTCACAGGATATTTGCAGCTGATACCGACATGGTATTTGCCCTAATTTGCGAGAACTACGGACTGATTGCAGCTCTCTGCTGCATAATAGCAATACTTACCCTTGCCTTTTTTGCTATCAGAAGCGCTCGGCGCGGCAGGAGCACATACTACTCTATCGCAGCTTGCGCGTCAGTCAGTATTATGATGGTCCAGCTTGCCCTTAATGTTTTCGGCTCAGTAGACCTGCTGCCGTTTACGGGAGTTACATTCCCGTTTGTCTCAAAAGGCGGCACATCTCTTATCTCCTGCTGGATGCTCATGGCGTTTCTGAAAAGCGCTGATACCAGAAAACAAGGGAGTTTTGCGGTTATCCCGGAGTTCAAAAGGTCAAAGGAGGGGTCCTGAATGAAAAAGATCGTAAACAGATCCCTCGCAGTGACCATACTCGCTATCGGTATCATAGCAGGTCTTCTTGTATACATTACGCGTTTCTTCGAACAGGGTGAGAACTGGGCTCTGTATTTTCCCGGCACGGGAGACAGCGTCGAAGGCTCGATCTATGACAGAGGCGGGAACCTGCTTGCCTCTTTCAACGCCGACGAGCAGAGATACTCGGACTATGCCTCCATAAGAGAGGCCTGCTATCACGTGACCGGAGACTACGGCGGAAGAGTCGGTTCCGGACTTATCTCAAGCTTCTGGAACGGCCTCAGGCACTACGATATTATTAACGGAGTCACCATAAGCGACGATACTTCCATATCCCTTACGGTCGATTCCAGCCTGAATATATTTGCATACAATCTTCTTGCCGGCAGAAGCGGTGCGATAATGATGATGAATTACAAGACCGGTGAGATCCTCACTATGGCCTCCTCTCCATCTTTGGATCCGTTGGCTGAAGAAGATGAAGAGCTTCCTGAAGGTGTCTTTATTAACAGATGTGTCAACGCCACCTATGCTCCGGGCTCGGTCTTCAAGCTCATCACTTCCGCTGCCGCTATTGAGAACCTGGATAACCTCGATGAACAGAGGTTCTACTGTGACGGCGACTATATTACCTCGGGCGTTCTGATCAAATGCTCCGGGGAGCATTACAACCAGAACTTTGAGCAGGCGCTGGCCAATTCCTGCAATGTGGCCTTTGCCCAGATCTCAATTCAGGTCGGGCAGGAAAGGCTCATAGAATACGCGGAGAAGTACGGTTTTCTCAGCGAACTCAATATTGATTATATGAGAACCTCTGCAGGACATATAATGACCGAATACGCCGGAGACCCGGAGACTGCCTGGATCGGCATAGGCCAGTCTGAAGACCTTATTACGCCCTATGCAATGATGAGATATGTAGCTGCTATTGCAAACGGCGGGATGCTTGT
>JAIKVS010000207.1 GCA_024685535.1 Oscillospiraceae bacterium
TGTGGCTGATCCCCGGCATCATATTCGCCATCGGCATATTCTCCACCTTCTTTGTGACCTCCTCCACGCTCACCGCCTCCCAGGTGGTTGCCGGTGCAATCAATCTGGGTGACCTCCATATCGGCAGCCTTACGATCGAAGGCATTATAATCGTAGGCGTGGCTGTGACCATACTGGCCTATATCATCACCGGCGGCGGTACAAAGGGCGTTGCAAAGACCTTCACAAAGCTCGTTCCCATCATGAGCATCGTATATATCCTCATGGGCATTGCGATGATACTTGTGAACATCACCCGCGTTCCCGCAGCTATCGCCTCCATCTTTACGAATGCCTTCACCGGCACCGCTGCGATCGGCGGCTTTGCCGGATGCGCCGTGAGCCAGATGGTCCGCGTCGGCATGGCCCGTGCGGTCTACTCCAACGAAGCCGGCTGGGGCACATCTCCCATGATCCACTCCTCCGCCAAGACCATCCACCCCGTGGAGCAGGGTCTCTGGGGTTCCTTTGAAGTATTCTTCGATACCTTCGTCATCTGCTCGATCACCGCTCTCTCGGTCATCCTCAGCGGCGCCTGGACAGACGGCACCAGCGGCGGCACCCTCGCTCTCACCTCATTCGCCCAGGGCTTCGGTCAGGTAGGTTCCATCCTGCTGGCACTGGTTATGATCATATTCACAGTCACGACTTCCGGCGGCTGGTTCACCTACTACCTTGCCATCCTCGAACACCTCGGCAAGGATGACACAAAGTGGAAGAAGATCCTCATGAAGGTGTTCTACGCTCTGCGCGCTCTGCCCGGCCTGCTCTGGACGATCTATCTCGTAAAGACCAACAACCAGGGCTTCATCTGGACAGTCGTCGATATCACCTCGGCCATACCCACCTTCGTCAACGTTGCAGTCATTCTGATACTTTCGGGAGATTACTTCCGTCTGCTCAAGGACTATAAGGCGCGCTTCATGAACATCGGTCAGACCGAGGAGAACGCCACGCTCTTCTATGAGGATGAAGCCGAAGTAGAAACACTATGAGGACTGTTTTTCACAACGCGCTTGTCTATACAGGCGAACTGCCGCTGCAGCAGGCCTTTGCCGTTGAAAACGGAGTATTCACCTTGGTCGGCTCAAATGAGGAGCTGCTGGCAACTGCTGCTGACGACGATGAACTGGTGGATCTCGGCGGAAGATTCGTGTGCGCCGGATTCAATGATTCGCACATGCACCTGCTGAATTTCGGCCAGTCCCTGCAGGCAGCAAAGCTTGCTCCGGTAACTGACAGTCTATCGGGAATGCTCGATCATCTGGCAGCATTCCTGAAAAGCAATCCTCCCCGCCCAGGCCAGTGGCTGGTCGGCAGAGGCTGGAACCAGGACTATTTCACGGATGTTTCCCGCATGCCGGACCGGCATGATCTGGACGTGATCTCCTCAGAGATCCCCATTCTGATCACCCGCACCTGCGGGCACTGCTGTGTCGTCAATTCCCGTGTGCTGGAGCTTGCCGGCATCGGCCCGGATACTCCCTCTCCCGACGGCGGCGACATTGGCCGTGAAGCTGACGGACAGCCTGACGGGCGCCTCTTTGATAACGCGATAGATCTGCTCAGTCCCGTTGTGCCCCTTCCCGATAAAGAAGGGCTCAAGGAGATGATCCGCCTCGCCTGCGCTGCCCTGAACAGCTACGGTGTCACCAGTTCGCAGACGGATGACTACTGCGTATTCCGCTCGATCCCCTTTGAGACCGTGAACGAAGCCTACCGCGAGCTGGAACAGAGCGGTGAGCTGAGCGTAAGAGTCTATGAGCAGTCTAACATCACAACGATGGAGGAACTGGAATGTTTCATTGCTGAGGGAAATGTCACCGGCGCCGGATCTGATCTTTTCCGGATAGGCCCTCTCAAGCTTCTCGGCGACGGAGCCCTCGGCAGCCGCACAGCCCATCTGAGTCTCCCCTACAAAGGCACAGATGAATACGGCTTCGACCTCTTCTCCGATGAGCACATGAACTCGATGGTATCATATGCCAATGCCCACGGAATGCAGGTCGCCATCCACGCCATCGGTGACGCCTGCCTCGATCAGGTACTGAACGCTGTTGACAATGCTCTGCGTGAAAACCCGCGCAGCGATCACCGCCACGGAGTGGTGCACTGTCAGGTCTCCCGCCCGGATCAGCTCAGGAGGATAGCAGAGCTCGGCATGCATGTATATGCCCAGTCCATCTTCCTCGACTACGATAACCACATCGTTGACAGGCTGCTGGAACCTGAACTCGCAACCAGCAGCTACTGCTGGAAAACTCTGCTTGAAAACGGCGTTTCCGTATCGAACGGCTCTGACTGCCCCGTGGAACTGCCGGACGTTATGGAGGGCATCCAGTGCGCCGTCACGAGGACATCGATGGACGGCACAGGGCCATATCTCCCGGCTGAAGCCTTTACCGTTCAGGAAGCGATCGACAGCTTCACCATCCGCAGCGCCGAAGCGAGCTTTGAGGAAAATGTGAAAGGCCTTATCCGTGAAGGCTATATCGCCGACTTCGTCGTTCTCGGGGCCGATCCTTTTGTGACCGCTCCCGAAGATATACACAGCATCCCGGTACAGTCCACCTGGCTCGGCGGCAGATGCGTTTACAGCGCGGGGGAAAACTGATCATGGCAGAACTGAGTTTCCGCAGTGCCGCAAGGGAGGATACTCCTCTCATCCTCTCGTTTATCCGCAGTCTGGCCGAATATGAACAGATGGCCGACCAGGTGGTGGCAACTGAGGAACTCCTCGAGCAGGAGATATTCGACAGGCACGGAGCAGAGGTCATCTTCGCGATGGAGGACGGAAAGGAAGTCGGTTTCGCGCTTTTCTTCCATAACTTCTCAACTTTTCTCGGACGAGCCGGCCTTTATCTGGAAGATCTGTTCGTAAAACCGGAATACAGGGGCAAAGGTTACGGCAAAGCGCTGCTGCAGCAGCTGGCGAAGATCGCCGTTTCCCGTGGCTGCGGAAGGATGGAGTGGTGGTGCCTCGACTGGAACAGGCCAAGCATCGATTTCTATCTTTCACTGGATGCTGAGCCCATGAGCGACTGGACGGTATATCGCCTGAGCGGCGATACGCTCACCGCTCTCGCCGGTTCATGACCGGTGCAAATAAAAAAGAGACACGATCTGTGTCTCTTTTTGCTGTTCCGATAATTGAGATTCAGCCTTTGAGATTGCGGCGGGCATCCTCGCTGTTTGCAAGTATCGCGCCTGCCTTTTCGCAGTTTTCCATCTCCGGGCAGCTGCCGCAGGTCTCGACTTCTCTGCCGAGAGCGCACTGCCTTATCGGGCAGAGCGAATCGCAGTAGGGTGTCTTCACGCCGTCAATACGGCAGCCGGCGCAGTTTATCATCTCAGGAGTGATCTCAACGCCGTTGAGTTCTGACCAGAGCTTCGCGACCTTTCCGCGCAGCGCATTGTCATTATTCACAGTAGCGATGCGGGCTTCGCAGCTTTCGCAGTCAAGGCCGCAGTATGCGATGTATTTCTTCATATCTTCCTCCGGAACTCTTCTTCATGCGTGTAATTATACCCTCAGCAGCAGTTTCTGCCAAGAGGCGGCATGTTTATTTTCCGTTTGACATCGGTTTTTTGAGGCTTTATTATGGATCAGATCAGATTTGCGGGACAGAATGACTGAAATATGAAAAAGAAAAAGATAATGCTGCAGTGGCTGCAGATAGCGGGCGGACTGCTCGTATTCGCCTTCGGTGTGCACCTGACGATATTCGCAAACATCGGCTTAGCCCCCTGGGACTGCCTCGGCATGGGGATCTCATACCACACTCCGCTGAACTACGGTCTTTCCATGACCTCAGTTGCCGTTACGGTGCTTATAATCGACCTCCTGATGCACGAGAGGATAGGTTTCGGCACGATAATCGACGCACTGCTTACAGGCAACTTTGTTCAGATGTACAACGATCTCGATCCATTCCTCCTGAATCAGAATGTCTGGGCAGGCATCGCAATAATGCTGACGGGCTTTGTTTTCATGGCTCTCGGGATGTATATATACATGAAGGCGGCTCAGGGCTGCGGTCCGAGAGACGCACTGCTCGTGGGCCTGGGAAAAAGGATGCCCAAGATCCCGATAGGGATCGTGGAGATCATTCTCTGGTCCGTCGTAACGCTTGCAGGCTGGCTGCTGGGAGGCCCCGTCGGCATTGGGACGCTCATAAGCACATTCGGTGCCGGCCTTGTTATGCAGCTGGTATACAATCTGCTGCATTTCGAGCCGAGGGACATCGTCCACAGGGACGTTTTTGAGACCGCAAAAGTGCTTTTCGGCAGAGAATGAAGACCTTCGAAAAAGCCCGCAGATAACAGAAATAAAAATACCGGGGAGCCGGATCCTGTTCCGGATCGCTCCCCGGTATTCTGTTATCCTGAAGAGTTTCAGCGCTTCCTGTAGGTACAGAAGCAGTATCTGAGGCCGTCTTCCTCCTGCCACTCACCTTCCTCGCAGTCCCAGTCGGCCAGTTCGTCGAGGTTAGGAAAGTAGCTGTCCGATTCAGGCGCAAGATCTATCTTCGTGATATGCACTGTATCGAGAAAGGGGAAAAACTGCCTGTATACGCTTGCTCCGCCTATAACGAGGCAGCGCTCGTGCTGTTCTGCGGCGGCAAGCGCCTCTTCTGTGCTGTGGACCACCTGCGCTCCTTCTATCTCGAGCGGCTGGCGGGTGACAACGATATTGTATCTACCTTTCAGAGGTCTGCCGCCGGGAAAATCCCCAAGCGTTCTGCGGCCGACTATTACGGCCGCTCCTGCGGTAAGCTCACGAAAATGAGCCCTGTCTGCCTTCAGGACCACAGGCTGGGTGCCGTTTTTACCTATGCCCCAGTCTGAATAAACTGCAACTATTGCTTCCATATCAGCACCTCATACCGCCACCGGTATCTTTGCGTTGAACTCGGAATACTCATAGTTTTCCATTGAAAAGCTGTCGCGCGTGAAGGCATAGAAATCCTTCACCTCCGGGTCGATACTGAACTTCGGTGCCGGCTTAGGCTCATTTGCGATTATCTCCTCTATAAGCGGAACATGGCGGTCATAAATATGAGCGTCCGCGATGACATGCACGAATTCGCCCGGTTCGAAGCCGGATATCTTTGCCATCATCATTGTCAGCACCGCATACTGCACCACGTTCCAGTTGTTCGCGGCAAGCATGTCCTGGCTACGCTGGTTCAGAATGGAGTTGAGCCTGTTGCCGGAGACGTTGAATGTCATCGAGTAGGCACAGGGATAGAGAGCCATCTCGCTGAGGTCGGCAAAGGTATAGATATTGGTCATGATACGGCGGGAGGCGGGATTGTTCTTCAGATCCCAGATCACCTTGTCCACCTGGTCCATATCGCCCTCGCGGTAGTGGTGCTTCACACCGAGCTGGTAGCCGTAGGCCTTGCCGATGGAGCCGTTTTCATCCGCCCAAGCATCCCAGACCCTGGTTCGCAGATCATGGACATTATTGCTCTTCTGCTGCCAGATCCACAGCAGTTCATCGATAGCGCTTTTCCAGTAAGTGCGGCGTATAGTAAGTATCGGGAACTCCTCCGAAAGATCGTAGCGGTTCACGATGCCGAATTTCTTCACGGTATGGGCCGGGGCGCCGTCTTCCCAGTGGGGACGCACCTCGCGGTCGGTGTCCCAGACGCCGTTTTCCAGTATATCACGGCAGTTTTGGATAAATATCTCGTCTGCCTTGCTCATGTTTCAACACCTCTCTGCTCAAAATCAAGCACCATTCTATCACAGCGCCGGAACTTCGGCAAGAGAACAGAAAAGAGACGCACATAGCGTCTCTTTTTCATATGACCGTTTTATCTCTGATCTCAGAGGGCAGCAAACTCAATCTTTACCGTGTTGCTTACGCTCTCAAATGCCTTCAGCACCGGGAGCGTGCCGTTCTCTCTCTCGTTGTGGCGGCCGCAGATATAGCAGTTGGTGGGTTCGAGACCGAGCACATAGTCTCCCGCTGCCATGCTGCGCCACTCGGAAAGTATGGGAAGTGTGTCTCCGGACCAGGAGATCGTCATGCTGACACCTATGTCATCATTTTCGAGGCGGGCCCAGAACTCATCCTCCATCTTCTGCAGGAACACCCTCTCCTCCTCGCCGGGGATCGGTTCGTCGAATACCAGCTCCCTGCCGAGGCCGGTCTTTGCAAAGTCGGACCTCGGAAGAGTCTCTCTCTTTTCGGGAAGTACGAGCTTCGCTTTCTCGCTGAGTAGCGGATAGCCGAAGTTGCAGTGATAGATCTGCATGATCTCTTCGTCGCGCGGGGTCTGGTTGGTGATGGTGTCCTCAACGGTTATCGAGGAGCCGAACACCGGAACGCGCACGCAGCGCTTCATTTCGAGTGCATGGCCGAAGAGAGCCGTCTCCCGGATGGTGCCCTTCACCACTATTTCCTCATCATTTATCTCCGTGGAGATATGCTCAGCGGAAAGAGAGTGATATCTGCCGTGCAACGGATGCCACTCGCCGTTGTCCTTGTTGGCGGGTCCTGCGGAACGAAGGCCGCAGCTGTACATGAGACCGCCGGGGAAGGTGTTGAGGAATTCGGTCTCATAGGGATTGATTATTGCGGGACTGTCGTAGCCGTTCTTGCTCATCCACGACATTTTAATGCCCATGAACCTGGTCTGTCCGATATCAAGGCCGGTATCCGGCAACAGCTCGAGTTCGAGGCCTCCGGCCGTTTTTATCTCGATGATCTCCGTGCCGCGAGCCTTGCCCTCTGCAAGAGTCAGGCGGCGCAGAGTGGCAAGCTGCGAGGGATTGCCTATATAGCCTTTTTTTATCTGATCAAGCATCGTTATTACTCCTTTTGTCAGCATTGTGAAACGAATCTTGCTTCTTTTATCAGATTGTCACACAAGCCCGGCTGTGGCAAGAAAGTTTACCTGTTTAGTACAACTGTTTTTTATAAGCACAGGCATTTTTTATTGTGGAAAAATGTTCGCGATCGTGTATAATGATTACAAACACAGGCGTATGCCAAAAGCGGTAACAAAAACAGAAAGGAAAGACAGTCATGAAACAGTGCACTCAGTGCGGAGCTCATTCCGACGACAGCGCCAAATTCTGCACCTCCTGCGGACAGCCCTTCAGCGAAGAAGCCGCAGAAATACAGCCTGCATATTACGCCGCAGACGATAGCATCAGCGAAGTATACGCCCCCAAAGTGGCCACAAAGAAAGAATTCCTTGATCTTCCCGAGAACGCCCCGACCAAAAAAACACTGAAGACCAGCGGAATATTCTGCTACGTCTGCGCCGGACTTACCTTGGTCTTAGGGCTCGCGACGGGCAATTATCTCTCGATTGTTGATTTCCTTATACTCCTGGTGCTCGGCCTCTTCATTCATCTCAAGCAGAGCAAGGTCTGTGCTATACTGCTTGCAGTATATGCGGTGATCAACGTAATAATCGGGCTGATTGCCTATCATAAGTTCCAGGGCTGGCTGATAATCCTCGCCGCCGTTTATGCAGTTACCAGCGCCTTCAAGCTCGACAAGGCATGGAAGGAATATCAGGCGAAGTAAAACTGTCCAAAACAGCATTTTAAGCATCCCCCTCCTGTCACTTGCATGTGTCCGGAGGGTTTTTTATTTGCCCTCCCGGGATGACGGCCCCCAACGTTGCATTTTGTAACTCTCCGTGCTAAACTGTTGTATTATTTCTCTGAGTGAGGCAAAGATGATCGATGTCTTGAGCGTCACACTGCCAAAGCTTACCGGCGAGGCAGTCAGACGTGCATATATCTATATTCCCGAAGCTGCCCGGTACAGCGATCAGCGCTTCCCCGTGCTGTACATGTTCGACGGTCACAATGTTTTCTTCGATGAAGACGCGACCTATGGCAAAAGCTGGGGCATGGGCGAATACCTGGATGAAAACAGCATCCCCATGATGGTGGCGGCAGTGGAATGCAACCGCTCACCTGATTACAGCAGGCTGTCCGAATATTCTCCATATGATTTCTCCTCGCAGCAGTTCGGAGAGATTACCGGCCGCGGCGGACTCACTATGGACTGGATCGTAAACAGCTTTAAACCATATGTAGACAGGCACTACCCTTCCCTGCCTGGGAGGGAAAACACATTCATCGCCGGCAGTTCAATGGGGGGACTCATGAGCCTTTACGCCGTCTGCTGTTATAACAGCGTTTTCTCCCGAGCGGCAGTACTCTCGCCCTCACTTGGATTCGGGACGGATTCGCTTGAGGATCTGATTCTTAACGCATTTATCGGTACCGATACAGTTATATATATGGACATGGGTGAGTCTGAGATGAACTGGCCGGGAGTTCCTGAAAATTTTCGCCGTTTCTGCAGACTGCTGCAGGAGCGGAATGTTCTGCTCACTTCCCGCATAGTTCCGGGAGGCACGCATTGCGAGGCAAGCTGGGAAAGACAGATCCCGTTTTTTGTGCCCGCACTCCTATACAGACCGGAGGTTTGAAATGGATACACATTATGAAAAATGGTACAGTCCCTCACTTGGCCGGGACATGGAACTGAAGGTATACGGCCGCGGAGGAAAGCCGGTGCTGTATATTCCATGTCAGGACGGGCGTTTCTTTGATTTTGAAGGCTTCAAGCTGACTGACACATGGTCGCCCTGGCTAGAAAGCGGACAGGCCACCGTGTTTGCAATAGACACGATGGACATCGAGACCTTTTCTGACAAGGGCGGAGATCCCTACGGACGTATACGCAGGCACGAGGCCTGGATCGCGTACATAACCGATGAAGTCGTGCCATATATCCGTTCTTACTGCCGCGGCTACGGCTGGCAGATGGATCCCGGGATCATGACTTTCGGCTGCTCGCTCGGGGCAACACACGCTGTGAACCTCTATTTCCGTTTCCCGCAGCTTTTCGACGAGCTGCTGGCGCTGAGCGGCGTATATGACATAAACTACGGCTTCGACGGCTACATGGACGACATGGTATATCTCAACGCTCCAGTGCTGTACCTTTCAAACATGCCTGCGGATCACCCATATATTGAGCTATACCGCAGGAACCGCGCGGTGATATGCGTAGGCCAGGGTCCATGGGAGATGCCGGACGACACCAGGGCGCTCCACCATGTTCTCCTTGAAAAGGGCATCCCTGCATGGGTGGACTACTGGGGGTATGACGTCTGTCACGACTGGCCATGGTGG
>JAIKVS010000221.1 GCA_024685535.1 Oscillospiraceae bacterium
GCTTTCTCCTGCAGATATGGTACCGCGAGGAAGAGAGCAACAATGATGGCGGTGAAAAGCTTGAGATCGTTTGCATCCAGCTTCAGCCAGAGTATCACTGTCATCACGAAGTAATACAGTATGCCGCCAATAACTATGAAAGCAAGCCTAACTGCAAAGTTGCTGCCTTTTCTGAAAATTGCGTTGCACAGGACTTCGCCTATTACTATAGCGGCAAGACCGATAACAATGGCGCCTCTGCCCATGTTAACGTCCGCTGTGCCCTGAAACTGCGTCATGAGCGCTCCGGAGAGCCCGACAAGTCCATTTGAGAGAGCAAGACCGAGGACTTTCATGTTAGCTATGTTTATTCCCTGGGCACTGCTCATGTTGGAATTGCATCCGGTGGCGCGAAGAGCGCTGCCCTGCTCGGTTCCAAAATACCAGTAGAGCGCGAACACCACGGCCACAGCAAATATCCCGCCCATAAGGATTGCCATCGGTATGTAACGGGATGAAACGAGAAAACCGCGGCCGTTTTCAAAGAACATACCGTAGTTCTTGAGATTGGCGGTCTGGTTCGATCGCATCCCCATAATGCGAAGGTTTATCGAATAGAGCGAGAACTGGGTGAGTATTCCGGCAAGGATGGCTGGAATTCCGAGCTTTGTATGAAGAAGCCCTGTTATAAGACCAGCGGCAAGACCGGCAATGATTGCTGCAATGACTGACAGCCATGCAGGCAATCCTGCAATTATCAGCATGACCGAGACTGCACCGCCAAGGGCAAAAGTTCCATCGACGGTAAGGTCTGCAAGATTGAGCACTCGGAAGGTTATATATACGCCTAAGGCCATTATCCCCCAGATCATGCCCTGAGCCACTGCTGCAGGAAGACGGGAGAAGAGGTTAAGAAGACTCATATGGTTTTTTAGATCCTATCAGTTATTTCAGAATCACCGGACGGACAGGAGATGATCCTGCCTGTCCGGTGCTATATGTGCTTTTTTAAAGATCAGTCTTCGATGGCTACGAAATCGGAGGGGATATCAACGCCATACTTTGCGGCAAGCTCCTCGTTGAACATCTTAACGGGGTTCTCGAAGTATTCAATGGGCATCTCAGCGACATTTGCCTCACCCTTGAGGATCTTGGCGGCCATCTTGCCGGTGGTGAGTCCGAGGTTGTAATAGTCGATGGAGAGGGTGGCAACGCCGCAGACTTTGCAGACGTTTACTTCACCGGTGATAATGGGGATGTCGGCAGGCTCTGCCACATTGCCGATGGCTTCGGCGCAGGAAGCTGCCACGTTGTCGGTGGGGATGTAGAGCACATCGGCTTCGCCGCATGCGGTCTGAGTGACGATTGCAACATCGTTGGAATCGGCAAATGTGAAGCGCTCAACGCTCAGTCCTTTTCCTTCCAGGTATGCTTCAACAACGTCTGCCTGGTATACAGAGTTAGCCTCTGCGGAACAGTAGAGTATGGCAACTGTTTTTGCAGCAGGGAAGAGATCGATTATCATCTGAGCCTGCTGATCCAGAGGAGCAAGGTCGGATGTGCCGGACACGTTGCCGCCGACAGTTCCGTTGAAGTCAGAAAGTTCAAGAGCAACACCGTATTCGGTAATTGAGGTGCCCAGCACGGGGATGCTGTCGGTTGCAGCAGCTGCAGCCTGAAGAGCGGGAGTCGCATTCGCAAGAATGAGGTCTACCTTTGACGAGACGAATCCGTTGCAGATAGTCGCGCAGGTGGGGATATCTCCGGAAGCATTCTGATTGTCGAATTCAACTGCATCACCGAGCTCTTCACTGAGCGCATCGATAAAGCCCTGAGTAGCACTGTCAAGAGCGGGATGCTGTACGAGCTGGCAAATGCCCACGGTGAACTTCTGGACTTCCGGAGCAGGAGCCGGAGCTGAGCTGCTGTCTGATGAGGCAGCGGGGGTAGCAGCCGGAGCAGGAGCTGCTGCCGGAGCGGTGGAGCCGCAGGCACAAAGAGCAAACACGAGACATGTGGCGAGGAGAAGAGCAATGATCTTTTTCATTTTAAATCCTTTCCTTTGAAAACCAGGTTTTCAAAAATAAATAAGCAGCCCGCCTTCTGCAGGCGGACTGCTTTGATCTACTGGAAAATCAGCATAGTCTATCGCCGGCAGTTATGAAACTGACGAATAATAGCGATAGTAATAATAGGAGAAATGTCTCTTGGAAGCCATTATCTTATCTCCTTATAGCTGATTGATAACAATATACCACTTCGGCGGCAAATAACAAGATGTGAAAGTTTACAAAGCTTTATGCAAATCGCTTCACTTTAGTGGTTAAAATCGCTAAAGAAGTTTGCCGTATTAAAACTCCCGCACCGCTTCGATGCGGGAGTTCTGGTGACCCGGACGAGAATCGAACTCGTGTTACCGCCGTGAAAGGGCGGTGTCTTAGCCGCTTGACCACCGGGCCAATTAAAAAGCGCAGTATTTGCTGCGCTT
>JAIKVS010000236.1 GCA_024685535.1 Oscillospiraceae bacterium
TGCAGACGGTTCTGTATCCTCGAGCCTGACTATAAGAACAGGTTTTCCCAGCCTGCATGCTGTACGCATCTCGCTGTAGCAGTTAGGAGATTCCATTGCTCTTTCCGAAAGAAAGAAAATCACTCTTTCACAGCCCTGCATGTGCTGCGCGATATTTGCCGGCCAGTCACTGCCTGCAGGGATACCTTCATCGTACCACAGGCGGTATCCCTTCTCATACAGGATCCTGATGGTATCGACGACCGTCTCTGACTGCAGGTGCGCGTAGCTTATAAAGATATACGGGCGTTTGCCCTCATACGGTTTGAAGAATCTGCTCATGACACACTACCATTGAGTTCTATCGTGTAATTGCCGTCAGGCAAAGCTCCGCCTTCAAGCAGCGCATTTTGGGGAACTGATATCCGGTCAAGCGAAGGCAGTAAAGAAATATCATCCCAGCTTTCAGGCATCCCGTCAAGTTCGAGATAAGTAATCTGAGATAGTAGCTCTTCGGTTATCACTCCGCCATTTGCAGCCTTTCTCAGTGCAGAACGCAGGACCTGGTCGCTGATCACTACCTCGTCGTGTATTTCACCTGGGGAGCGGGCAAAGTATTTGTAGCCGGCAAAGCTTATTGCTGCCAGAATCACTGCAAGAACACAAAGCAGCAGAGACAGCTTTCCTGCAAAGCTTCCGCTCGTCCTGACAGGTTCACCGATCATCTCCTGAGAAAAGCCTTCAGCGTGTATGACAGCATTTTCGATATCTTCATCACCGTGCACATCATATAAAAGAACATGCGGCACATTCTCATATAGACCCATCATGAGCCGTCTGTCCTCACCATCGGGATCAAGACACAGGATACTTCTTCCTGCTGACTGATTGACTAGTACGAAGTTTTTAAGATCGCTGTCGGCACATGCAGAAGCAGTGAGATAAAGAACTGTCAAATCTGCGCCTCCGGCACGCTCCTGCCTTCTCAGCAGTTCATCCGAGCTTCCGGACGGTCCGCAGCAGTACCATACTCTGCAGCCGCGTTCCAGTAGGATTCGAAGTATTTTGCCGGCTTTTTTTTGATCGGCTTCTGAGAATGCAAAGTATATATACGGATCATTCCCTTTATAGGAGGGAAATTTTCTTTGAAGTTTATCCATACAGGCACCTATTAATAACAATGATCAAAATCAGTATAGCAAATGCATATCGCGTTTAAAAGAGTTAATTAAACTAAAGACTGAACCGATTAAAAAGACCGCAGCCGGAGCTGCGGTCATAAGTCCTGATCGAATATCAGATGATATGTGATTTCACGATCTCCGGCATATTGTCGGAATCGGCTGAAATACTGATGACGAACTGCACATTTTCCTTCTCTGAGAAAAAGTCGAGCCAACGGATGAAATCGGCAAGTGATTCTTCAGACCTGTCCTTAACGAGCTTATAGAAATTGTCTATGAAAACATGCGTGATATCGTAGTTTCCGGAGTGGATCCCGCAGATAAGCCCTTTGAGGAACTCATAAGAACCGATGTCGTATGCGCCGGCTTCGATAAGCCTGGCCTGGTATGGGATATCGTAGGTGAGTTTGCGCTCCTTTTCTATACATACGACATCACCGTTACCTTCATTGACGGCATCTTTCACGAGATCGACAAGCTGCTTTGTCTTTCCGGAACCTTTGAGGCCCATGATCAGTTTTACCATGCTCCGCTCTCCTTATTAAGTATTCTTTTGGTGCCTTATGATTAAAGCTTAACACTTTTACAGAGCTCGCGCAATAAAGAAAAGGTAAAGAACGGGTTAAAAAAGTGTTAATCCCTGATCAGACAGCGCCTGGCTTCCCGAGCATACGGAACATATTCTTCTTATAGGCCTCAACGCCGGGTTGATTGAAGGGGTTGACGCCAGACATATATCCGCTGATTCCGCATGCAAGCTCAAAGAAGCAGATAAGGGAGGCCAGACCTTCTTCGTTGCGTTTTTTAACAGTCAATGTCATGCAGGGTACACCGCCGGATATATGTGCCTCGATTACGGCATTTTCAATGACCCTGCCGATCTCACCGAGATCTCTTCCCGCAAGATAGTTCAGACCGTCTGCATCAGAGTTTTCGTAAGGCACTTCCAAAGCACTCAGACACTCATCGAATCTCACAACAGTCTCCATGAGTATACGTTCGCCTTCCTGGATATATTGGCCCATGGAATGAAGATCCGCAGTGAATTCCACGGAAGCTGGGAATATCCCGATATTATCCTTTCCCTCGCTCTCTCCGTACAGCTGCTTCCACCATTCGGCCATCCAGCGGAATTTAGGGTCAAAGCAGGCCAGAAGCTCAACCTTTTTCCCGCCGGCATAGAGGTTCTGCCTTGCAGCGGCATACTGCCAAGCAGGATTGGATTCATTTCTTTCGTCAAGTGACTTGAATTCTTCAACTGCGCAGTCGATAAGCTTTTTTACATCGATCCCGGCAACTGCCATGGGAAGAAGACCGACTGCAGAAAAAACGCTGTAGCGTCCGCCGACGTCATCAGGCACAACGAAGCTTTCCCAGCCATTGGCTTCTGCAAGGGATTTCAGAACGCCTTTTTTTGCATCAGTTGTGGCAAATATGTGATCGTTGGCTTTGCTGCCGTATTTTGCATTGAGAAGATCTCTGAATATCCTGAATGATACGGCAGGCTCAAGAGTGGTGCCGGACTTGGATATGACATTTACATCGAAATCGCATGAGCCGAGCTGGTTAATTACATCGTAAAGGCTGTCGGGATTCACACCGTTACCGGCAAAGAAAACCCTGGTATCACCGGCACCGGAATCAGGCTTGAGGAATTCTATCGCGCCTTTCGCACCCAGGTATGAACCGCCAATACCTATAACAACAAGAGCAGCTGACCTTGAGCGGATCTTATCAGCTGCAGCTATGATCCTATCAAGCTCTGTTTCCCGGATTTTCGCAGGGAGCGCGGGCCAGCCCAGAAAGTCTGCACCGGCACCAGTGCGCTCAGCCAGGACTTTGTGAGCAGCAGCGGCTGCGGAATAATCCGGTCCGTTACCGATGAAAAATGACTTGGCTCCGGAAAGATCGACTTTTACCATATTTAATATCTCCTAAATATTATTAATTACAGCTTATAGCACAACTGTTTTTTATTATAGACGATTGAGAACCGATTTCAACCATGTGTTTTATAAAATACGGTTTACACAATTATGCATATTTTCACATCAGAAATGCATCGGTTTATAATTTGTTTCTAAATTGTTAACCGCAATATGCAGGTTTTGAACATTTCCAACAGGTTTTTCAACAGAATGAAAATGAATAATGAAATTTTTTGAAGTAAAAAAGATTTACATAATGTACCGAATGGTTCATTTATTTATTGACGGTTGTTCATGACGATAGTAAAATATATAAATTGAGAAGAAACAGAGCGTTTTCCGGATGAACCGGACCGGGGAGATACAAATGATGAGAAGAAGATTCAAGTGGGACAAAAAATACCTTCACTGGGGCGTAACGGCTTTCTGTGTGATCGCCGCATCCATCCTGTTCTTTATGGCGCTCACCTATATACCTGCAATAGGGGAGGCAATAGGCTCTTTCTTCAGGATCCTAAGTCCATTTATCTGGGGCCTTGTTCTTACGTATCTTCTTGCTCCCCTCATGAAGAGCCTGGAGAAGAATATATTTTTGCCGCTCTTGAGCAGGATCTGCAGAAAAAGCAAAAAGCGCTCCGGCAGCAAAATGGCAAGAGCACTTTCGGTATTGATTTCTGAAATAGTTCTTCTTGCTGTGATCACTTTGCTTGTTTATCTTATTATACCGCAGCTTTACAGCAGCATAGAGACCATTGTTTCAAACAGCAATACGTATATAAATGTCGTCAGCAACTGGATCGAAAAGCAACTGGCAGATTATCCCCAGATTGAAAATTATGTATCAAATGCTATAGAGAAGTTCAATGAAGGACTTATGGACTGGCTGAGGACCAGTGTTCTTCCGGGACTCGGCAACTTTGTTAGCAATGTTGCAGGCGGTGTTTATATATTCATAAGAGGCTTGTATAATCTTATCATTGGTATAATAGTTTCGGTATATATCCTCAGTAAACTGGAGCGTTTCAATGCCGGGTTCAAGAGACTCATGTACTGCATCTTTACTGTGGAGGCGGCTGACAAAATTTTCGAAGGCATCCGCTTTACCGATAAAACCTTCATGGGATTCATTTCCGGTAAACTGTTGGATTCGGCAATTATCGGTCTCATATGCTATATCTTCTGCGCCATAACCAATATGCCTTATGCTTTGCTTGTCAGCGTGATCATCGGAGTAACTAACATTGTCCCGTTCTTCGGCCCGTTTATCGGAGCGGTGCCTTCAGGTCTGATAATACTGCTGACGAATCCTGTTAAGTGCCTGATATTTGTGATATTCATTATTATTCTTCAGCAGATAGACGGGAACCTCATAGGGCCGAAGATCCTTGGGAATTCAACAGGTATCAGCGGTTTCTGGGTGATGTTCTCCATTATACTCGGTGCAGGACTGTTCAAATTCTGGGGAATGCTGTTGGGCGTACCGGTTTTCGTTGTGATATATACACTGCTCAACAGAATTGTAAAGCGCAAGCTTGAACGCAGCGATCTGCCACTGGAAACCGACGACTATCTTAACGTTGAAAGGATAGATCCCATAACCAGAGAGATAATTATGCATCCCGGAACTGAAAAAACTTCAGAGAAGAATGCTTCATCTCAGGAATGAGCAAGAGTGCTCCAGGCATCGGTGATGCCATTACACAATGCGAAGATATCGTCTTCCGTTGTATATCTTGAAAGACCTATTCTTATCGCACCGTCGATCCTCTTGGGATCTATTCCCATCGCTTCAAGAACATGGCTCCGCCCGCCCCTTTTGCAGGCGGAGCTTTTTGATACATAAATTTGTCTGGCTTCAAGGAAGTTCATAAGCACTTCACTTCTCATACCGGGGACAGAAATGCTGAGTATATGAGGAGCTCCGCCGCCATTTATTGAAAGACCGGGGACTGAGGCTGACAGCCTTTCTATTATCTCGCTGCGGAAACTTGTCATCCTTAAAACAGCCGCCGCATCTTTCGCTGCCGCCTCGCAGGCTGCCGCAAAAGCTGCTACCTGTGGAACAGGCTCGGTACCGGCTCTGCGGCCTTCTTCCTGCCCCCCACCGGTTATATAGGGCTTGATGCGGAGACCTTTTCTGATATATAATGCGCCGATACCTTTTGGCGCATGTATCTTATGGCCGCTTATGCTTATCATGTCAGCACCGAGAGTAGAAGCTTTGAAAGGTACTTTCATGAATGCCTGTACTGCATCTGTATGCAGAAGAGCAATGCTGCTTGCTTCACTTATGACTTCAGCGACTGCAGCGATGTCTGTTACGGAACCGGTCTCATTGTTAACCATCATCAGAGAAACCAGCACCGTATCAGGACGAAGAGCGTTTCTCAGAGCTTCAACGCTTACAGCCCCGGTGGTATCCGGCTTTAAGCGAGTGACTTCAAAGCCGCGGCTTTCCAGTTCGTCCAGGGATTTTCTTACTGCATCATGCTCGGTTTCGGAACTGATGATATGCTTTCCTTTTCTCCGCATGCTTTCGGCACCGGAAATAATAGCCCAGTTATCGCTTTCAGAACCGCAGGATGTGAAAACGAGCTCGGAAGGACTGCAACCCAGAGCGCAGGAGACTTTTTTTCTTGAAGAATCCATGAGAGCCCTGGCTGCTCTGCCCAAGGTATGTGTTGAGCCGGGGTTTCCATATATGCTGGTCATAGCATCCAGAGCAGCCTGAGCTGCCTCATTACAGACTTTGGTCGTTGCGGCGTTATCCAGATAGTGTTCCATTTGTCAGCCTTTCAAGTAAACAGGAGTTAACATGCAATACATTATATCCACTCTCGGATGCAAGGTCAATCAGTACGAGTCGCAGGCAATTGAGAACTTGCTTATGGAAAGAGGGCATATCTGCGCTGTTCCGGGGGAGCACGCTGATGCCGTAATAGTAAATACCTGCGCCGTTACTGGTGAAAGCGGCAGAAAATCCAGACAGCTGATAAGGCGGCTCATGGATGAAAACCCAGGGGCAGTGATTGCTGTATGCGGATGCTATTCCCAGCTTTCCCCGGATGAGGTGTCTGCCATAGGTGCAGATGTAGTGTTCGGATCCGGCGACAAAGTAAAGTTCATCGATGCAATTGAACGTGCAGTTTCAGAAGGCGAAAAGACAAGCTCGATCGATGATCCTTTTAAAAGAAAGCTGCTCGAGATACTCCCGGCAGGTGCTGTGTCAGGCAGGACAAGGGCAATGCTGAAGATACAGGATGGATGCGCCAATTTCTGCTCATACTGCATAATTCCCTATACCCGGGGAAGACTGCGCTCGCTCCCGCTGAAGGATGCCTCTGAAGAGACACAAAGACTCAGAGATTCAGGATTTAAGGAAGTAGTGCTTACCGGCATAGAGATCGCATCATACGGGGCAGATCTGCCGGGCAGACCATCACTTGCTGATGTGATATGTGAAGTCGCATCAAATGCAGGTGATATGAGGATAAGACTCGGATCTCTTGAACCAACTGTGATAACAGAGGCTTTTTGCCGCAGGTTGGCTGAAACAGAAAAGTTGTGCAGGCATTTTCATCTTTCTCTACAGTCGGGATGTGACAGGACGCTTAAAGCTATGAACAGAAAATATGATACAGCTGAGTTCTATGAAAAAGTTTTGATGCTCAGGGATTACTTCCCAAACTGCGGCATCACATGCGATCTCATAACAGGTTTTCCCGGCGAAACTGATACAGATCATCAGGATACTCTCGAATTCATAAAAAAGTGCGCATTTTCAGCAATGCATGTATTCCCGTATTCCAGAAGACCTGGAACCCCTGCGGATAAAATGCCGGAACAATGTACAAACGCAGTGAAGGCTGCACGGGCAAAAGAGGCTTCTGCAGTTGCAGAGAAAATGAAAAAAGCATTTCTTGACGCCCAGATAGGACGAAGTCTGCCAGTGCTTTTCGAAAGCAGGGAAAGCGATAATGTATGTTCCGGACACAGTGATAATTACCTTCTGGTATGCGTTGAAGGCAGCCACCTTAAAGGTGAGATCCGACAGGTGAGGATAATGCAAAGAAAAGATGAAATTCTTTATGGTGTGATTGACTAATCAACCAAAATACTATATATTAATTTAGTTAAAATGCTGATTTTAAATATCAGCTGTCCGGAGGGAACCCGATGGACTGATTTCATAGTTTTGCAGGTTTAATCATATGAAAGAAAGGGTATATAACTTTGCTGCCGGCCCGTCGACCATGCCGATAGAAGTTCTTGAGAAGGCGAGGGATGAGCTGGTTTCTTACGGAGACAGCGGAATGTCGGTCATGGAAATGACCCACCGCGGGAAAGATTTCTCTGAGATATTCAGCAATGCAAAGTCACTGTTCAGAGAAGTGCTCTCGGTTCCCGATACACATGAGATCCTTTTTCTGCAAGGCGGTGCGACACTTCAGTTTGCATCTATACCTATGAATCTCATGAACGGAGGTACTGCAGATTATGCTGTTACCGGCTCGTTTTCAGGTAAGGCTGCGAGGGAAGCTCGGAAATACGGTGACGTCAATCTGGCCTGTGATACGGGGGCACGCGGCTTTGACAGGATTCCTGAGCAGAATGAGCTGAAGCTCTCGGACGATGCCTCGTATTTCTACTACTGCGCTAACAATACCATATACGGCACTGAGTGGCATTATGTTCCTGAGACTTCATCAGCGCTCGTTTGCGATATGTCTTCTGATATCCTGTCATGCCCTGTGGATGTTTCCCGTTACGGACTTATCTATGCAGGAGCGCAGAAGAACATCGCACCTGCCGGACTTACCGTTGTGGTGATCGACAGGGGACTTGCAGGGAAACATATGGATATTACCCCTGATATCATGAGATATGATGTCCTGATCAAAAATGATTCAATGCTGAATACGCCTCCGTGCTGGTGCATATATATGCTTACTCTTGAACTTGAGTGGCTGAAAAAACAGGGAGGCGTTGCGGCAATGGATCAGCTGCGCAGGGAAAGATCCGGAATGATTTATGAAGTTCTGGATAACAGCAGCTTCTATATACAGAAAGCTGAAGCAAATTCTAGGAGCTTTATGAATGCCACTTTCAGAACTCCATCTGAAGAACTCGACAGAGAGTTTGTTGAGGGAGCTGCGAAGGAAGGGCTCGTAAATCTGAAAGGCCACCGTATAACTGGCGGTATCCGGGCTTCGCTGTACAATGCCATGCCGCTGGAGGGCGCTGCAGCACTGGCTGATTACATGAAGAGATTTGAGGCACATAATACATGTTTGAAGTAAAGACCATAAACAATATTTCGGAAACAGGAATCGATTTTCTTAAAAAGAAAGGTTTCACCGTAAACCCGGAATCTGCTGAACCGGATGCTATACTTGTACGCAGTGAAAATCTGCACAACAGAACTTTCAACAGCGGACTTCTGGCTATAGCCAGAGCAGGCTCCGGTTATAATAATATACCGATCGATGAGTGCGCTGAAAAAGGCATAGTTGTTTTCAATGCGCCGGGAGCAAACGCCGAGGCTGTAAAGGAGCTTGAGCTCTGTTCACTGGTTATGGCTTCAAGGGACGTTCTCGGAAGCATCGACTGGGTAAGGTCAATAGCCGATGAAGGGGATTCAATAACGAAACTCGTTGAAAAAAACAAGGGCGAGTTCTCAGGGCCTGAACTGATGGGAAAGACCATAGGAGTTTTAGGCCTGGGTGCGGTCGGAGCTCTTGTTGCGAATGCAGCGGTTGATCTTGAGATGGAGGTACACGGCTATGATCCATTCATGTCCGTTGATGCAGCTTGGAGACTGTCAAGAAGCGTAATACGTTCAGATACACTTGACGATGTTCTTTCATGCAGTGATTATCTGAGCATCAATGTACCATATAATGATGCGACCTATCATATGCTCTCTGATGCAGAGTTTGCAAAAATGAAGCAAGGCGTAAGAATAATAAATGAATCCAGAGCCGAGGTCGTTGACGATGATGCCATGCTTAGAGCTCTTAGTTCAGGCAGGGTAGCAAAGTATGTGACGGATTTTCCGAATACAAAGCTTATCGGTGCGCCGAACGTGATAGCTATGCCTCATCTGGGTGCTTGCACTCCGGAAAGCGAGGAGCGCTGTGCGTATATGGCCGCAAATCAGCTCGTAGATTACCTGATGAACGGTAATATCAAGAACTCGGTAAATCTTCCTGATGCTTCTCTGAACAGAATGGGCGAGTGCAGGCTCTGTGTCATCCACAGAAACGTGCCCCGTATGATAACCGGTATCCTTGACTTCATCAGTGCCAGAAATATAAACGTTGAGCACATGATAAACAAGCCGAGAGACAAATACGCTTATACGATAGTAGACCTTTCAGAGAGAATCGATGAGCAGACAGCGGAGAGCATAAGAGCAATGGATGATGTTCTGCGTGTGAGGGTTATATGAAGAAGCTTTTTAACTGGTGCATTAATTTCATAAAAACATTGGACTGGGCGGAAGTGTTCAGGTATTTTGTCATAGGTGTTATGACCACTTCGCTCAACATATTCATGTTCTGGCTGTTTGGGAAAAAGCTTGGTTTCAACGAGCACGTATCGAACATCACCGCATGGATTATTTCGACCATGTTTGCCTTTCTCACGAACTGCTTCTTCGTTTTTCGTGTAAAGCCGGGCGGTTCAGGTGAGTTTTTCAGATTCATGCTCGCCTTTTATGGTGAGAGGCTGTTCACTCTGGGAGTTGAAGAGCTTCTGATACTCATATTCATAACATGGCTTCGCCTGCCGAGAATGCCGGTCAAATTTGTGACCACATGCATCACCATCGCCCTTAATTATCTTATAAGCAAATTCATTGTGTTCAAGAAAAAAGAGGAAGAGAACGCCAGTAATACCAATGACTGAAAAGCTTTACTATACCGACAGCCATCTTTTCAGTTTTAATGCGACTGTGTTGAAATGTGAAAAGAGCAGTGAGGATAAATATCTGACAGTTCTCGACAGAACAGCTTTCTTTCCGGAAGGCGGAGGGCAGAGGGCGGATACTGGATACATATCAGGTGTCAGGGTATCGCATGTGTTTGAAAGAGACGGGGAGATATACCATAAGTGTGAGACTTATCTCAAACACGGCTCAGGTGTTGATTGCCTGATTGATAGTGAGCAGAGACTGCGAAGGATGCAGAATCATTCCGGCGAACATGTGGTTTCAGGCTTGATTTACAGAAACTTCGGGTTTAGCAATGTGGGTTTCCACATGGGCGACAGCTGCATGACGATTGATTTTAGCGGCGAGCTTTCCGATGCGGATATTGAGATGATCGAAACGACTGCCAACGAGAAGATCAGGGAGAATATCCCGGTCAGGGCATGGTTTCCTTCTAAGAAAGAGCTTGAAAGCATAAATTACAGGAGCAAGCTGGATCTGACAGAGAACGTCCGTCTTGTAAGCATAGAAGGCTGTGATATCTGTGCCTGTTGTGCACCTCATGTCTCCTCTACCGGAGAGATAGGCATGATAAAGATTCTTTCTTCAATGCGTCATCGTGGGGGCACGCGACTGGAGGTCGTCTGCGGGATGGATGCTCTTGACAATTACAGGATCAGGCAGGGAAGTGCCGAAAGGATATCCGCACTTCTGTCGGCCAAGCAGGACGAGATTGCTAAGGCGGTAGAGCGCGTGCTTGATAACGCAGCAGCACAGAAGGAGAAAATTGCGGCGCTGAGCATGGAAAATGCTTTGCTTAAAGCGGATGCTGTAGATATTCCGGATGGGAACATATGCCTGTTTGAAAACTTGCTTGACGATATCGCTATAAGGGAATTAGTGAATAAATTATCTGAAAGAAGCAAGGGTATAGTATGCGTTTTTTCTGGAGATGACCAAACCGGATACAGGTATATAATCGGAAGCAGATACGCAGATCTAAGAAAATATGCCAATATGATCAACTTTGGATTAGAAGGGAAAGGAGGAGGTTCTGCTTCCATGATACAGGGACGCAGTTCCTCCGGCTCACAAAAAATCAAAGACTTTATCTATGCATTCAAATTAAACTGATAAAAAAGAATTGAAAGGAGAATAGCATGAAGAAATTTTTACAGGAATTCAAGGATTTCGCTGTGAAGGGCAATATGGTTGATATGGCCATTGGCGTCATCATTGGCGGAGCCTTCACAGCTCTGGTGACAGCCTTTACGGGCAATATCGTCAACCCGCTGTTGTCACTGATTCCCGGAATCGACAATTTGGACAACTCGCTGAAGATCGTGATCCATGAAGCAACTGTGAATGCTGCCGGTGAACCGGTGGAAGAAGTAGCCATCAAGTTCGGAGCTTTCATTGCTGCAATAATCACATTTTTGATCTTGGCGCTGATCGTATTCCTCATTGTCAAAGCAATTAACAAGGCTCGCACGATTGGCAAAGAGGAGGAGAAACCCGCAGCACCGACTACAAAAAAATGCCCCTACTGCAAAAGCGAGATCGCCATCGACGCCACCCGCTGTCCGCATTGCACTTCCGAACTTACGGAGTAATTTGACTGTAATTTAGGCCGTGATTCAGCAATTCTACTGAATCGCGGCATTTTTTATCGGTATTAATTACAATTGACATGCTCAAGGCAGATTGTTAAAATATTCTTTAGCATTGGGATAATATGCGTATGTAGACAGCAATCATTTTTATAGGGGGTTATCTGTTGAAAGACCTTAAACATCTTATCTACTTTGAGAAGCTCCTTCAGGAGGCAAATAACGACCTCGTGAAACAGGCTAAAAAAGATGGACTTAAAGCCATCGGCTACACCTGCTATTTCATGCCTGAAGTGCTCCTCGACCTTCCCGGATGCTTCTCCGTAAGACTGAGAGCTCCAGGATGCACATCTCCTGATATCGCGACCTACTATCTTTCCGGCCGAGTATGCCATTATGCCCGCTCCCTGCTGGAGCGCGCCCTTGAAGGCGGCTATAACTTTCTCGATGCTCAGATGGGTACCGAGACCTGCACTGCTACCTGCCGCTTCCAGGAGCAT